>JAZUQM010000119.1:0-5842 GCA_045605705.1 Candidatus Scatosoma sp. | reverse complement strand
CGACGCTCATATCTTTATGCGTAGAGAGCAGATCTCCGACGAAATCGTGGGAGTAGTAAACCTTATTAACGAGGTTTACAGCAAGTTCGGCTTCAAATATTCGGTAGAGCTTTCTACCCGTCCCGAAAACAGTATGGGCAGCGACGAGGATTGGGAGGTAGCAACCGAATCCTTGCGCAGCGCGCTTAACGATTTGGGCTTAAACTACGTAGTTAACGAAGGAGACGGCGCATTCTACGGGCCGAAGATTGACTTCCACTTAGAGGACTCTATCGGCAGAACTTGGCAATGCGGTACGATTCAGCTCGACTTCCAGCTCCCTCAAAGATTCGATATGGAATACGTGGGCGAAGACGGCGCGAAGCACCGTCCTATCATGGTACACCGTGTAGCGTTTGGCTCTATCGAGCGCTTTATCGGTATTCTCATCGAACACTTTGCAGGCAAATTCCCCGTATGGCTTTCCCCCGTACAGGTCAAGATTTTGCCTATCACGGATAGACAAAAGGAGTATGCAAAAGACCTTTGCGACAAGATGAAGGCGGCGGGCATTCGCGTACAGCTTGACGACAGAAACGAGAAAATCGGCTATAAAATCCGCGAAGCGCAAATGGAAAAGGTGCCTTACATGCTCGTTGTAGGCGAAAAGGAAATGGAGGCAGGTCAAGTTGCCGTTCGCCGCAGAGATAAAGGGGATATGGGCGCAATCGCCGCAGATGAATTTATCGCTGCGGTTTGCAAGGATATCCAAGATAAAACGGCGTTCTAACGATGTATATCTCCACGGAAATTCATTCTTTTCGGGCGTATGGGGATAATTTTCAAATTCTTGCGCTCTTAAAAGAAGCAGGGTTTGATGCGTACGATTATTCCATGTTCCACGCCTCGTATGCGTATAAAGAGGTGCTTAGCGCAGAGGATTATATCGAGCGCGCAAAAGAATTTCGTTCGTATGCAGACGGCTTGGGGTTGGTTTGTAATCAAGCGCACGCGCCTTTTATTTCCGGGCGAATGGGTCAAGAGGCGTATAACGAGGAGTTTATAAGAATCGTTTGTCGCGCTATTGAGGTGGCGGCAATCCTCGGGGCAAAGCTTATCGTCGTGCATCCGTGGAATCACTGTAATGCCGAGGAGAATGCAAAATTATACCGTTTATATGAAGATACGGCAAGGAAGGCGGGGATTAAAATCGGCGTGGAGAATATGTGGAATTGGAAGGAGGGCGAGGAAACGGCTTGCGCTGCGGCTTGCTCCCACCACGATGATTTCAAGGCGCATTTGGACTTGCTCCCCAAAGACGTCTTTGCGGCTTGCGTAGATATCGGGCACGCGGAAATGGCGGGCTTGGATACGAGCTCGGTGCAAATGCTGCAAACACTTGGGGATAGGGTCGAGGCGCTCCATATCCACGATAACGATTTAATTCACGACAGCCACGCGCTACCGTTTATGGGGAAAATTGATTTTTTAGGCGTGATAAACGCCTTGAAGAAAATCGCTTACCAAGGGGATATTACCATGGAGGCGGACCGATTTATCCATCGATTCCCGCTAGAATTATATCCGCAAGGCGCGCGTTTATTGGCGGAGACGGCAAAGTATTTTCGTAGGGCTATGCTTAAAAAATAATTTTCGTTTTTTTTTGAAAAAATACAAAAAAATACTTGACAGAGGGCACGCTTTATGTTACTATTATTAGGCTAAGCAGAAGCGAACCTTCTCGCCGTGCGGTATAGATTGTACGGCTCAATAGTGTTTCACCGTAGAAAAGCGGGGGAGTATTATGATGAAAAAAGGGTCGCGATTGCTTGCGATCCTTTATTTTTTATGCGAGGTAAACGACCATTAAAGAGCAGCATCAAATCAACGAAGAAATTCGCGACAAAGAAGTCAGGGTTATTTCCGAAACAGGCGAGCAGCTTGGCATCATGAGCGCGTCTGCGGCACTCCGCATTGCGGAAGAGGCGGATTTGGATCTTGTAAAGATTTCCCCCAACGCCGTTCCTCCCGTTTGCAAGATTATGAACTACGGGAAATTCAAGTTTGAACAGGCAAAGCGCGAAAAGGAAAACCGCAAAAATCAAAAAGTGGTAGAACTCAAAGAAATCTACCTTTCCATGACGATTGACGTAGGCGATTTGAACGTTAAGGCAAAAAAGACGGTAGAAATGCTTGGCGACGGCAACAAGGTCAAGGTTTCCATTCGTATGCGCGGCCGTCAGCAAGCGCACGCGGCTATGGGTATCGACGTAATGCGCCGATTCTTCGACATGCTTGGCGGAAAGGCGGTCATGGACAAAGAACCCAAGACGGAAGGCAGAAACATTTTGATGATTCTTTCTCCCGCAAAATAAGGGATATACGTTAGGACAAGCCCCGAGAGTTCGGGCAGTCATATAAAAATCAGTAAAAAATTTCGGAGGATAAACATATGCCTAAGCAGAAAACACACAGCAGTACCAAAAAGCGTTTCTGGCTTACCGGTTCGGGTAAAGTAAACCGTTCCCACAGCGGTAAGAACCACAAAGCGGAAACCAAAAACAGAAAGAGAAAGAGACGTTTGCGTCAGGGCGCTCTCGTTGCTTCCACGCAGGAAAACACGGTTAAGAGCATGATGCCTTACAAGAAATAAGAGAGAGGAGAATAAAGAATTATGCGTATTAAGAGAGCAGTGAACGCAGTTAAAAAGCGTAGAAAAATTTTCAAACTTTCCAAAGGCTACTACGGCAGCAAGAGCCGTTCCTACAGAATCGCTCGCGAAGCGGTAATGAAGTCGTTGAACTATGCGTACATCGGCAGAAGATTGAAGAAGAGAGATTTCCGTCGTCTTTGGATTACGAGAATCAACGCAGCTGCAAGAATGAACGGTTTGTCCTACAGCAAGCTTATGCACGGTCTTAACGTAGCAGGTATCAACCTTAACAGAAAGGTGCTTGCAGACCTTGCGGTAAACGACGCAGCAGCATTTGCGCAGCTCGCTGAAAAAGCGAAAGCAGCGCTCTAATTAAAGAGAAAGAAAGCCTTTTTACCCCTTTGGTAGCAAAAGGCTTTTTTCCCATTTTTAAGAAGATGATTTTAACCTCTAAAAACAATCCGCTTATCAAGCAAACTGCGGCGTTAAAGGAGAAAAAAGCCCGCAAAGAACAGGGCGTTTTCCTCGTCGAGGGCAAGAAGATGAGTATGGAATGCCTTAAAAGCGGCTTTGAAATCGAACGCACCTTCCTTGCGGAGGATTACGCGGGCGATATTTCTTCGTTTGAAAATCCCGTTTGGGTTTCTAATGACGTATTCCACCATCTTTCGGATGAAAAGACCCCGCAAGGGGTTTTATGCCGCGTCAAAATTCCTTCGCGTTTGCTGTGCGCCCCTAAAGGCAGCTGTTTGTTTTTAGACGGCGTTTCCGACCCCGGTAACCTTGGCGCGATTATTAGAACCGCCAACGCCGCGGGGTATGAAGAGATTTATCTTACGGAAGAATGCGCCGACCCGTATTCCCCTAAAAGCGTTCGCGCCAGCATGAGCGGGATATTCTTTACGACCATTTACCGCGCTCCTCGGGCGGAGATTTTATCCGTTTTAGAGGGTATGCCCATCGTAGTTGCGGACATGGGTGGGGAGAATGCATTTTCCTTTATCCCGCCGAAAAAATTCGCGCTTGTTATCGGTAACGAGGGCAACGGTGTATCGGGCGAGGTACGCGAAAAAGCGGCGCATACCGTTCGTATTCCCATGCAACCAACGCAGGAAAGCTTAAACGCGGCGGTTTCCGCGGGGATACTTATGTATCTTCTTAAAAGAGAAACATTAATCTAAAAGGAGTTTTATTTATGTCAGGACATAGCAAATGGCACAACATACAGGCAAAAAAGGGTAAAGCGGACGCGGCTAAGGGTAGAATTTTCACCAAGCTTGGGAGAGAAATCGCGGTAGCGGCAAAAACCAACCCCAACCCTGAAACCAACAGCAAGCTTGCCGATATTATTGCAAAAGCAAAGGCGGCAAACATGCCCAACGACAACATTCAGCGTAGCATTAAAAAGGCTTCGGGTGAAATGAGCGGGGCAGATTATAAAGAACTTACCTACGAGGGCTATGGCGTAGCGGGCTCGGCGGTTATCATCGTAACCCTTACGGACAACATCAACCGTACGGCAGGCGACGTGCGCGCTATTTTAGGTAAGCACGGCGGTCAGCTTGGACAAAATGGCTGCGTTTCCTATAACTTCGACAACAAGGGCTATATCGTCGTAGAAAGAACGGTAGAGCTTGACGAGGATACCATGACGGAATATGCGTTGGAAGCAGGTGCGGACGACGTTATCGCAAGCGACGACGTTTACGAGATTTTCACTGCGCCTGAAACCTTCTCCGACGTTCGTAAATATCTTGAAGACAAGAATGCAGAGCTTATGGCGGCTGCACCCAAGGGCAAGAGAAACGAAGAGGAAGAACCCAAAATTCGTTTTGTGCAGGCGGAAGTGGCTATGATTCCTCAAAACCGTATCACTTTGCCCGATGACAAAGTGGCGACCTTCGAGAAAATGGTTGACGCCCTCGAAGACCTTGACGACGTACAGAACGTTTATCACAACGTTGAGTTGCCCGACGAGGAATAAACTTCACAAAAAACGCTTGACAAGCGTTTTTCCTTGTGATATAATAATTCCAATATTTTCCCATTGAGGGAGTAGCATGCGCTTATTTTTTGGCGCGGCAAGTCAACAACACTGACCTTGCGGTCTGGCTTGCCTTAAATTGCGAGACTCATCTGTATCAGGCATATGCCGTAGGACGGGTCGCTTTCAAAGGTGTTCCATCGGGTACGGCGATTGCCGCGCCCGATTTTTATTTTGGGCTCATATTTTAGTAAAAAAATGAAATAATATAGATAAGGAGTACTTAAATGAAGCATTATTGCGAAAACCAAGACGCCGTCTTAAAGGCGTTTGGCAGCGCTCAAAACGAGGGGCTTACCTCGGCTGAGGCGGCGAAACGCTTAGAGGAAAACGGCAAGAACAAGCTCGCTGCGGCGAAGAAAAAATCTCTCGTTCGTAGATTTTTAGAGCAACTTTCCGACCCCATGATTATCATTTTGATCGTAGCGGCGGCAATCAGCGGTGTGCTCGCGGTTGTGGAAAAGGAATTCCCCACCGACGTAATCATCATTATGGCAGTCGTTATCATCAACGCGGTGCTTGGCGTGTTCCAGGAAAGCAAAGCGGAGAAAGCGATAGAGGCGCTGCAAGAGATGTCAGCGGCAACGTCAAAAGTCCTGCGCGACGGTAAGGTTATCCACGTGCCCAGTGAAGAACTGGTAGTGGGTGATATCGTGCTTTTAGAGGCAGGCGACGCAGTCCCCGCAGACGGTAGAATATTAGAAAGCGCAAGCTTGAAAATCGAAGAGGCTGCGCTCACGGGTGAATCCTTGCCCGTAACCAAGATTACCGAGGCGCTTACCATTCCCGCAAACGCGAAAGACGTGCCCTTAGGCGACCGTAAAAATATGGCGTACATGGGCAGTACCGTTGTTTACGGCAGAGGGGTCATGGTCGTTACGGCAACGGCTATGGCAACCGAAATGGGGAAGATTGCAGGCGCGCTTGCGCAGGCGGAAGAGGGCAAGACCCCCTTGCAAATCAAGCTTGGTCAGCTCTCCAAAATTCTTACTTGGATCGTGCTTGGCATTTGCGGGCTCGTATTCGGTATTCAGCTTATTAGAGCAGGCAGCTTGAACTTTGAGTTTGCGTTGAACTCGTTCATGGTAGCGGTATCCTTGGCGGTTGCGGCGATTCCCGAAGGACTTGCTGCGGTTGTAACCGTGGTATTGTCTATCGGCGTTACT
>JAZUQM010000118.1:0-10147 GCA_045605705.1 Candidatus Scatosoma sp. | reverse complement strand
ACCACCCTGCGCGCGATATGCAGGATACCTTCTATTTGGCGGATAACCTGCTTCTTCGTACGCAGACCTCGGCAGGGCAAATCCGTGTTATGGAAAAGAATGCGCCCCCCATTAAAATCCTTTCCCCGGGCAGAGTATTCCGTTCGGACGACGACGCTACCCATTCGCCCATGTTCCACCAAATGGAAGGGCTTGTCGTGGACAAGGGGATTACCCTTTGCGATTTGCAAGGCATGCTTGCGGAGTTTGCAAGAAAGATGTTTACAAGCTCGACAAAGGTTCGCCTGCGTCCTTCCTATTTCCCGTTTACCGAACCTAGCGTAGAGGTCGATTTGAGCTGTGCGGAGTGCGGGGGAAAAGGCTGCCGTCTTTGCAAGGGTACGGGTTGGATTGAAGTACTCGGCGCAGGCATGGTCAATCGCAGAGTGCTTGAAAACTGCGGGGTAGACCCCGACGAGTACACGGGCTTTGCGTTCGGTATGGGTATCGAGCGTATCGCCATGCTCAAATACGGCGTAAATAATATCAAAACGCTGTTTGAAAACGACACGAGATTTTTAGAGCAATTCGAGGACTAAGGGGGATAGAAACATGAAAGCACCTTTCAGTTGGTTAAAAGATTACGTAGATATAGATATTACCGCAAGCGAGCTTGCCGAAAAGCTGTTTTCCTGCGGGTTTGAAGTAGAAGAGCTTTCCTATCTTGGCGAAAAGATAAACCGCGTAGTGGTTGGCGAGGTCAAAGCGCTCACGCCCCACCCCGACAGCGACCATATGCAAATTTGCGTAGTGGATTGCGGCGAAGAACACGGCAGAGAATTGCAAATCGTAACGGGCGCGCCCAACGTATACGTGGGCATGAAAACGCCTTGCGCGCTCGACGGGTCTACCGTTGTGGAAAGCAACCCCGCCATGCTTGAAAAAAATCCCGACGGGATTAAAAAGATTAAGAAAGGGAAACTCCGCGGCGTGGAATCCTTCGGTATGCTTTGCTCGGGCGAAGAGCTTGGCATCAACGACGATTTCTATCCCGGTGCGGAGGTGAACGGGCTGTTGGATTTGGCAAAGGACGCACCCGTGGGTGAGGATATCAAGAAAATCGTAGGACTTGACGACTGGATTTTCGATATTTCCGTTACGGCAAACCGTCCCGACTGTCAATGTATCTTAGGTATCGCGCGTGAAGTGGCGGCGGTACTCAAAAAGCCCTTAAAGCACCCTGAAGTTTCCTTTACGGCGCATAAAACGAACGCCGCACCTGTTGCGGTGAAAGTGCTTGATAGCGAGCTTTGTCCCCGCTACGTAGGGCATTTCGTAGAGGATATCAATGGCGGCGAAACGCCCGCTTGGATGAGAAAGCGCCTTGCGGTTTCGGGTATCCGTTCGATTTCGCCTATCGTAGATATCACAAACTTTGTTTTGTTGGAAATGGGTCAACCCATGCACGCGTTCGACGCAGATGATATCGCGGATAGAACGATTATCGTACGCAGGGCAAAGGACGGCGAAAAAATCACCACGCTTGACGAAAAGGAATTCACCCTCACGCATGATAACCTCGTGATTTGCGACGGCGAAAAGCCCGTTGCGCTTGCGGGTATCATGGGCGGATTGAACAGCGAAATTAAATCGACCACGAAAAACGTGTTCTTTGAATCGGCAAAATTCGCAAGGGATAACGTAAGAAAAACTTCCCGTTCTTTAGGGCAGTCCTCGGATTCTTCCTCTCGTTTTGAAAAGGGCGTGGACGCTTACACCAACGCACTCGGCATGGCAAGAGCCCTGCACCTTATCGAAGAGTTAAATTGCGGTAAGGTAACCGAGCTTTGTACGGACGTATGCGCCGCGGATTTAACGCCCCGCGTCATGAAAGCGAGCGTAAACAAAATCAACGCGCTTTTGGGGATTCAAGTACCCAACGAAGAAATTTTGTCTATCCTTGAAAGACTGAATTTCAAACCCGCAATCGACGGAGATACGCTGACGGTGGAAATCCCCGGTTACCGCGACGACGTGGACGGATATCCCGACCTTGCTGAAGAGGTTATCCGCATGTACGGCTACGATAAATTGACCCCGACCTTCTTGGAAAAAGCAAGCGTTACGGGCGGCGGGCTTACGGATGAGCAAAAGAGGGAATTGCACCTTAAAAACCTTTTGCGCACGCAAGGGTTTTTAGAGGCGTATAACTATTCTTTCTATTCTCCTAAGGATTTAGATTTAATGAAGCTTAGCGAGGACGCCGTGGAAAGAAACGCGGTGCGTATTCTTAACCCTATCAGCGAAGAACTGTCCATTATGCGTACCTTCCTTGCACCGTCCATGCTCATGAACGCAGTGCGGAATATCCGCAGAGGCAACGACGAGGGTAGACAGTTTGAAGTGGCAAACACCTATTTCCCCCGCAACACCTTGGCAAGCGAACAGCCCATTGAAAACAAGCACCTCGTACTCGGCATTTGGGGCGGTAAAAACGATTTCTTTGACATGAAAGGCGCGGTGCAGCGTATTGCGGAAGTATTCCACTTGTCCTTTACCTTTGAAAGAGCGCAAAAAACCTACCTGCACCCCGGCGTTTCGGCTAGCGTGCTTTTGGATAACAAAGAGGTGGGTTGTATCGGTGAACTCGACCCTGCTATCGCCCTTTCGCTTGGTTTGGATAAGAAAGTATATCTCGGGGAGTTGGATTTATCCGCGCTTTCCTTGAATGATAGCATAGAATATAACAACTTGCCTAAGTTCCCCGCGGTTAAGCGCGATTTGGCTCTGCTTGCGGACGAAAAGCTTACCTGTGCGGAAATTGAAGAGGTGCTCATGCACTCCTGCAAGTACGTAACCGAGGCAAGACTTTTCGACGTATATAGAGGCGGTCAAGTTCCCGAGGGGAAAAAGAGTATGGCGTTTACCTTGACCTTCACCCCCGATAACAACGTGGAAAAGGCATTCACGCCCGAAACCTTAGACGGGTACGTGAAGAAGATTTTGGGCAATCTCAAATTCAAGCTTGGCGTAGAGCTTAGATAACCGTGAAAAGAGAACAAAAATTACAAACCTTTGGGTTTTTCAACGTAGACAAGCCGTCGGGGTTAACGTCCTCGACGGTTGTCAATAAAATCAAATGGCTTTCGGGCGTACCCGCAGGGCATATGGGCACGCTCGACCCTTTGGCAAGCGGTGTTTTGCCCGTGGGGGTTGGCAACGCCACAAGGCTGTTCGATTACTTTTTGGAAAAGGAAAAAGAATATATCGCCGAGTTCACGTTCGGTGTGGACGCGGATACCTTGGATAGCACGGGAACGCTCGTATACGGTGGGCGTATCCCCACTGAAGAAGAAATCAAGGACGTTTTACCCACCTTTTTCGGGGATATTATGCAAATTCCGCCTAAGTACAGTGCAAAGAACGTCAACGGTAGACGGGGCTACGATTTAGCCCGCGCGGGCGTGGAGTTTGAGCTTCCCGCAAAAAAAGTGCATATCTACGGTATGGAGCTTTTAAGGCAGGTTAGTGAAAATACCTTTTCCCTCAAAATCCGTTGCGGCGGGGGGACGTATATCCGCTCGCTTGCGCGGGATATCGCGGCGGCTTTGGATACAAAAGCGGTCATGAGCGCTTTGCGCCGCAATATGAGCGGGATTTTTACTTTGCAAAACGCGATACCCTTTTCCTTTTTTGAAAGCGACCCTACGGTAGAGGAGCTGAAAGCCCGTATGATACCGACGGAAACCGTCCTGCCTTTTGAAAGGCTTATACTCAGCGAGAAAAATGCCGAAAAGCTTTTCCACGGTCAGGTCGTTCCCGCGGAGCAAGCGGACGGGCTGTATAAGCTGTATCAAGGCGAGCTGTTTTACGGCTTGGCGGAAGTTAAGAACGGAAGAGCGAAAGCAAAGACGAAATTATGTTAAAAACGGTGTGGCTAACGGAACAATCGAATACGCAACGGGGGGTGGCGATGCTCCTCGGCGGTTTCGACGGCTTACACGCAGGACATAGGCAACTTTTGAAAAAGGCAAAAGAGAGCGGGCTTTCCGTAGGCGTTATGACGATTGTCGGGGGCAAGCAAGGCGAAAGCTTGTTTACCTTTCCCGAACGGGAGGAGATATTCTTATCCGCTGGCGCGGATTTTGTGTTCGAGCTACCGTTTGAGGAGATAAAAAGTCTTTCTCCTAAAGAATTTTTAGCGCTTTTGGAAAGCGAATTTTCCCCTAGGCTTTTCGTTTGCGGAGAAGATTTCCGTTTTGGCGCAGGCGCAGTCGGTACGCCCGAAATACTCAAAACAAGCACCCAAGTATGCGTTGAGGTGCTACCGCTCCTTGAAATCGAGGAGGAAAAGGTCAGCTCTACGCATATTAAAGACTTGCTTAAAGATGGGCAGGTGGAAACGGCAAACAAGCTTTTGTCCCATCCCTACTTTTTAATAGGCGAGGTGGCAGAGGGGCGAAAAATCGGCAGGACGATGGGTTTTCCCACGGCAAATATCGCCTATCCAAAGGGCAAATTCCCGATCAAGCAAGGGGTGTATGAAACGCGCGTTCAGGTGGACGGCGCGGTATACAAAGGAATCACAAACTTCGGGGCAAGACCCACCTTTGCAAACGACGAGGTTTGGACGGAAACCTATATCGATGGGTTTTCGGATAATTTATACGGCAAAGAGCTTAAAGTGGAGTTCGTGCGCTTTATGCGAGAGATCAAAAGGTTTGCAGGTATGGAAGATTTGCAAACGCAATTAACCAAAGACATAAGGCAGGTACGAGGTAAATGATTAAATTTGGACCGAGCGGGAACTGTGAAAGCTTTTACGCCGAGGGATTTTCGCATACGGAAGAGTCGGCTGCGTTCGTAAAAAAACGCGGATTGGATTGCTTTGAATATTCCTTTGGGCGCGGGGTGAGAATGAGCGAGGATAAGGCGATTTCGATAGGCGACGCCTTTGAAAAGGAAGGCGTGGAGATTTCCGTTCATGCGCCGTACTTTATCAACTTTGCCAACCCCGACGACGAAATGGCTGCAAAATCCTACGGCTACGTGCTCGATAGCGCGAAGATGCTTTCGCTTATGCGCGGGAAACGGGTGGTATTCCACCCCGCAGCGCAGGGAAAAGCGGCGAGGGAAGAGGCGGTTGCCTTGACGGAAGAACGCTTGAAAATTCTTCGCGATTATATCTATTTGAATAATATGCAGGATTTAATGTTCTGCCCGGAAACCATGGGAAAGCTTGCGCAAATCGGTACGGTGGAAGAGATTACCCGTTTTTGTAAAATTGACCCCGTGTTTACCCCCTGTATCGACTTTGGGCATATCAACGCAAGGGAACAAGGCTCGCTTGTTACCGTCCGCGATTATAAGGAACGGTTAGAGTACATGATTGCCGAACTTGGCTACGAGCGCATGCGTCATTTCCACGCGCATTTTTCTAAAATCATGTATTCCGTCAAGGGCGAGATTAAGCATTTGACCTTTGAGGACAGCGTGTACGGTCCCGAATTTGAACCGCTTGCCGAGGTGCTTAAAGAGCTGAAATTAGAGCCCTATATCGTCAGCGAATCGGCAGGTACGCAGGCGGAAGACGCCGCGTATATGAAAAAAGTGTATTTCGGGTCGTAAAAAACCTTGGGAATATGTCGTACTACGCTTGACGAACGGCAATTTTTTTGATAGAATAGAAAATAAGAGGTAATTTATGATATATACGAACGGTAAAAAGGTACTAAATGCCTGCGGTCTTGACGCGGTATACGTTTCCTGCGAATACTTGATGCGTTACCTTTGCGGCTTTGGCGCGGAGGACGGCGCGGTGATCGTAGATAAAAACGGTACGACGCTCTATACCGACAGTCGTTATATCGAGGCTGCTGAAAAGCTGTTTAAGGGTACGGACGTTACCCCCGTAATGCAGCCGAGAAGTGAAATTTTCAAACGCCTTGCCTCTTACGAAAGCGTAGGCATTTCTTTTAGAGAAACCAGCCACGCAGGCTTTCTTGTTTTGGAAAAAGCGGGTGTTCGCGCGGTGGATATTGACGAGCATTTGACAAAAGCCATGATTGTCAAGAACGAATGGGAGCTTGACAATATTCAAAAGGCTTGCGAGATTGCGGAAGAGGGTTTTTTGCAGCTCCTCCCCCAAATCAAAGAGGGCATGACGGAAACAGAAGTTGCGGCTCTTCTTGAATTTAATATGAGAAAATGCGGCGCGGAAGGGGTATCCTTCCCCACAATCGTAGGTTTTGGTGCGCATGCAGCTGTTCCGCACCATGAAACGGGCTTAGCAAAATTAAAATTTGGCGACGAGATCTTAATCGACTTCGGTTGTAAGGTCAACGGCTACTGTTCGGATATTACGAGGACGTTCCTCTTTGGCGACGACGGCAAGCACGAGGAATTCAAAAAAGCGTATAACGCCGTATTGACCGCGCATAATCTTGTCAAAGAAAAGCTAGTAAGCGGTATGACGGGCAAGCAGGCGGACGCGATTGCGCGCGATTACTTAAAAGAGCAGGGGTATGGCGAGCTGTTCACCCATTCCTTGGGACATGGTATCGGCTTGAATATCCACGAAGCGCCTTCGTTGAGCATTCGCGGGGAAAGCGAACTTGTGGACGGAATGGTGTTCTCGGACGAGCCTGGCGTGTACGTAGCAGGCGAGTACGGTATCCGTATTGAAGATACGGTAACGCTTAAAGACGGTAAAGTGGTGAGCTTTATGTCCAAGACGGACAAGAACCTCATTATATTATAAGAAAAAAATATATAGCATATAAAGGAGAAAAATTATGGCACAGATTTTGGCAGGCGATATTCGTAAGGGCGCAACGTTTGAATACAAGAGCGGCGTTTACACCGTAACGGATTTCCAGCACGTAAAACCCGGTAAGGGCGCGGCGTTCGTTAGAACGACCTTGAAGAACGTAGTTACGGGACAGGTACTTTCCAACGAAACCTTCAACCCTACGACCAAGCTTGAAACCGCGCAGGTAGAAACCAAGAAGATGACCTATTCCTACTTCGACGGCGAATTCTACGTATTCGTAGACGAAGAATGGAACCAAGAAAACCTCACCTTCGATCAGGTAGAAGACGCGCTTAAATACATCAAGGAAAACGATACTGTTACCGTGAAATTCCTCTATGGTAAGGCGTTCTCCGTTGAACCCGAAAACTTCGTTGAACTCAAAGTTATCGAGGCTGAACCCGGCGTTAAGGGCAACACCGCTACCAACGTAATGAAGAACGCGAAGGTAGAAACGGGCGCGACCATTCAAGTGCCTATGTTCGTTGAAGAAGGCGAAACGATCCGTATCGATACGAGAACGGGCGAATACATGAGCCGCGTATAATTATCACTTTGAACTAGTGCGAAAACGCAGGATTTTTCCTGCGTTTTCTTCGTAAACGGCTTATATGCGTCGCAATACTGCGTTGCGCTGTGTTTTTCTTGCTCACGTACGTCCTTGTACGCTCCCTGCGAAAATACGCGCGCGCCTTGTCTTGCTCGTATCTAATCCGTTTAATAGGAGGCAATTATTCATGAAAGCAGTCGTACAAAGAGTAAAACAAACCACCCTTTCCGTAGACGGAAAGCTAATTTCTCAAATCCCGTTTGGGCTTACCGTGTTTTTAGGGATTAAAACAGGCGATAGCGAAAAAGAGGGGGAGTATATCGCCAAAAAGATAGCGGGGCTCCGTATCTTCGAGGACGAAAACGGAAAAATGAACTTGTCCGTCAAAGACGTCGGGGGCGAGGTGCTTCTTGTGTCGCAGTTTACTCTTTACGGCGATGCCTCACACGGTAACCGCCCTAGTTTTACCCTTGCTGAACGTCCCGAAAAAGCGGAGCCGTTATACGAGCTCGTCGCAGACATGCTTGCCTCTCACGGGGTTACGGTTAAGAAAGGAGTATTCGGCGCGGATATGAAGATAGCGCAATTAAATGACGGGCCTGTAACTATTTTATTAGAGACAAACAAAGAATAAGCGGCGTAATACTTCGTCAAACTTGCGTTTTCCCTTGCTCGTGTACGGTTTTGTACACTCCCGTCGGGAAAGCCGCGTTTGCCTTGCCCTGCTTGCCTCTTGCTTTGTTTTTAAGAATTTAAAATTATAAAAATAAGGAGAACTTATGAATATTATCATTATCGGTTGCGGCAGCGTGGGTAGAACGCTTGCTGAAAAACTCAACGCCGACGGGAACGACGTAACGGTTGTGGATATGTCGGCGGAAAAGGTGAAAACGATTACGAGCCGTTGTGATATTATGGGCGTGGTAGGGAACGGTGCAACGCATACGGTGCAACGGGACGCAGGGATCGCTACTGCTGATCTTTTGATCGCGGTAACTAATTCCGACGAGCTGAATTTGCTTTGCTGCGTCGTGGCGAAAAAAGAAGGCAACTGCCACACGATCGCGCGCGTTAAAAATCCTGATTATAGCAAAGACGCACCTTATTTAAAAGAACAACTGGGGCTTGCTATGGTGATTAACCCCGAATACGCGGCGGCAGAAGAAATCGCCCGCGTGCTCCGTTTCCCTGCGGCGATTAAGATTGAACCGTTTGCAAAAGGAAAAGTGGAACTCGTGAAATTTAAGCTTCAAAAGGACAGCCCTTTGATCGGGCTTACCGTTAAGGAAATGGCAATGCGCTATCGCTCCGATTTGCTCGTTTGTACGATTGAACGCGGCGAAGAAGCGCAGATTGTAAACGGCGACTCCCGCTTTGAAGAAAAGGACGTCGTTTCTATTATCGCAACGCCTAAAAATGCGAACGAGTTTTTTACCAAGATTGAATATAAGGGACATTCGATCAAAAATGCGCTCGTGGTTGGCGGCGGCGTGATTACGCATTACCTTTGCGAGATTTTGGAACGCACGAATATACGGCTTCGTATCATTGAAAAGGATTTGAAAATTTGCGAAGAAATGAGCGCTGAGTGGGATAGGTACGACGTGATCCACGGCGACGGCGCAGATCGCGAGCTTTTAATGGAAGAGGGGATCGGAAAGAGCGGTGCGTTCGTCGCGCTTGCGAATTTGGACGAGGAAAACATTCTCCTTTCCGTCTTCGCAAAAAGTGCGGGCTGTCAGAAGCTCGTTACCAAAATTAACCGTATTGATTACGATCACGTGCTTGGACAGTTGGATCTCGATACGACCATTTGCCCTAAAAACATCACTTCCGACATTATTTTGCGTTACGTCCGCGCTATGAAAAATAAAGTGGGTAGTAACGTCGAAACCATGTACAATATCATTCAAGGGCAAGTGGAGGCTTCTGAATTTATCGTGAAAGAAAATTCGCCGATCGCAGGTAAGCCGCTTGCTGAGCTGAAATTTAAAAAGAACGTCTTGATCGCTTGTATCACTCGCGAAAATCAAGTGATTATTCCCCGCGGGCAAGACGTGATCAAGGCGGGCGACGCCGTCGTGATCGTGTCGAAACAGATCGGGCTGCAAGACGTGACGGACGTTTTGAAATGAGGTGAGAAAGTGAATTATCGCATTGTTATCAGAACGCTGGGTTTTTTGCTTCTTTTTGAAGCGGTGTTTTTCATAGTCCCTGCGATCACAGCCGTATGTTATTGGGAAGAAGAATTTTTTGATTTTTTAATCTCTATGGCACTTTGCACGGCAGTCGGCTCGCTTTGTTTGCTCGTCAAATCTAAGGACGATTCTATGTACGCAAAAGAGGGTTTTGTGATCGTGGCGCTTAGCTGGATCGTTATGAGTCTTTTCGGTGCGTTTCCGTTTTGGATTTCGGGCGCGATCCCGTCCTATGTCGACGCGCTTTTTGAAACGGTGTCGGGCTTTACGACAACGGGTGCAACCATTCTGCCTAGCGGCGAGGCGATCGAAGCATTGCCTAAATCCTTGCTTATGTGGCGTAGCTTTACCCATTGGATCGGCGGCATGGGCGTGCTCGTGTTTATTATGGTGTTTTTGCCTCTTTCAGGTGGACGGAATATCAATTTGTTAAAGGCGGAAAGCACGGGGGCGGCGGTGAGTAAGCTTGTTCCAAAAATGCGCAAAACGGCGAGAATTTTATATCTCATCTACACCGCGCTCACCTTGTTGCAACTTGCATTGCTTTTATTTGAGATGCCTTTTTTTGAAGCGATCACTACCGCGTTCGGTACGGCGGGCACGGGCGGG
>JAZUQM010000117.1:0-7355 GCA_045605705.1 Candidatus Scatosoma sp. | reverse complement strand
GCAAGAGCTTTGACCCGTTCATCGCTATGTTGAACATGGAAGAAAGAAACGCTTTCACCGAAATCTTCATCTTGAAGTTCAAAGGCGAAATGCCCGAACTCCCCGACTACGAAGTAGGCGCCGACAACAAGGAATTCTTCCGTAAGGTATTTATCTACCTTGGTCAATACAGAGATCGCATCCCCAGCAACTTGCTTGGCAAGATGTATCAATTCTCCGTTAAGCTCTAATTTCACAAATCTTTTGAAATGCAAACAGCCGACCCTTTAAGGTCGGCTGTTCTTTTTATAATAACAAATACGGGCAGTTAACTGCCCGTATTTGTTATTCTACTATATCTATAATCACTCGTATGCCGTCCTCTTCCGCATTCATTTTCCCTTTACAAAGCTTATGAACAAGATATAAACCTCTACCGTGCTCGGCAAATAAATCCGCGCAAACAACTGCTTTAGGAAGTGCGAAGAATTGCTTGGAATAAATTTTCAGCTCAATACTCCCGTTTTTTATATCGCTCTCCACGCCTGTTTCTCCACCTGCATATTTAAGCGCATTACTCATAAGCTCACATGCCACAAGCTTGGCGTCAAATACCTTTTCCGTTGGGATTTGACAGCCCTCTAGAAAGGCACACAACGCGGAGAGTGCCTCCTGCATGGCGGCGCAATCTTTTACCTTAAAAATCATACCCGCGCCCTCCTTATTCCTCTAAACCGGCTTTCAGCTTAGATAAGAGCTTGCGCTCCATGCGCGATACGAACATTTGCGAAACGCCGAGACGTTTTGCTGTTTCGCTTTGCGAAAGCGCCTCTACGTAGCGGTATTGAATAAGCGCTTTTTCGACGTCGGAACAGTCCTTTATGACCGCGCGCAAAGTTTCCTTAATCTCAAAATTTTCATAAGCCCCGTCATCGCTTGCAAGAAGCGCGTACAAGGACTTTCCTTCCTCTTCTCCATCGGCAGGCAAGCCGTCCAACGACAGCGTACCCCCGACTTCCAACGCGCGGACGATTTCTTCCTCTTCAATATGCAGTCCGTTTGCAATCGTTTGCACACTGGGCTTTACCCCTTCCTCCGCTTCATATTTTGCGGAGAATTTTTTAATCGCCATATTTAATTCGCTAAGCCGTCTAGGAAGCTTAATCACACGAGATTTATCGCGGAAATAGTTCTTAATCTCTCCCGTAATCGTAGGGGTAATAAAGGTGGTAAACTGCATGCCCATATCGGGGTCAAAACGGTCGATACCGCGCAAAAGCGCAAGCGCGGCGACCTGTTTCAAGTCGTCGTACTCCACCCCTCGTCCAACAAATTTTTTGGCGAGGATATCGGCTATGTAGAGATACTTCTCGGCGATTTCGTTACGGATACGGATATCGCCGCTCTCTTTGTATTGCCGAAAGAGCGTATCGTCCATGCCTTACCCCTCAAAGCGAATACCGCTTACTTCCCCCTTCGCAGTTTTCATAAACTCCACCTGTCCAAGTAAAGCGGAGAGCAGCGCACGAGAAATTTCGTCCTCGGCGGTATTTTCCTTTTCTAAAACGCATTCTTTCCCAAATATCGCGCAACCAAGTGCTTCGCCCACGGTAAATTCAATCTCCGCGCGCGCATATCCGTTTCTTTTTAAGATAAGCAAGCTTTCAGTAACGCATACCTTAAAATCTTCGGCTGAATCCACGTCGAACCCTGCCAAAGCGCAAAGCCCGCCCGTTGTCAAACGTACGGTCGTTAAGTATTCACCCGTTAAAGGAAGATTTACGGAAAAAGTATCCATATTTTCCTCCTTAGGCGATATCCATGATTTGGTCAAGCGAGCAAATCACAAACAGCTTTTTGATTTTAGGCTGCAGATTGCAAAGCTTAACGCTATGCCCGTTCTTTTGTACTTCTTTAAGTATCTTCACAAACGTACCGAGCGTAGTACTATCGATAAAGTTCAAGCCCTCGCAATCGAATATAACGTTCGAGGGGGCGGCATGGTACGCGCGAGAAACCTCTTCGTAAAAGGCGTCCGCGTTGCCAAGGTCCACGTCCCCCGAAAGGGCAAAACGCAAAGCGTTTTCTTCCATTCCTATAAATTTAACTTCTTCCATACGATACCTCCGTAGGATTGTATTTCTTATTTATACCACAAATTTCCGTTCTTAAATCATGCAATTAAGCAAAAGCCCTACACACACCGCCGCCACATAGGAAACGGTGATTAAAACAAGGTTGCGTTTCCACTGTCTTGTATTTTTCAAAAGCACGACGAATCCCATGCCGGCATTTGCGCAAAGTCCCGCCGCGCAAGAACCGAAAGTAATACCCCCGCCCAAAAAGGTTTCCGTCAACACCACGCTAGACGCGCAGTTGGGAATCAAGCCTACGGCGCAGGTGATAAAGGGCTGCACAAAACGGTTTTTATGCATGAACGAGACAAACGTCTCTTCCCCGACGGAGTGGATAATTGCCGTCAATACGAAGTTTACAAGCAAGATAAACCCACCCACCTTAACGGCGTGCCACAAGGGGTACCACAAATACTTTTTCCAAGGCGAATCTCCCACATGCGAGCGCCCGCACGCGCATTTGACCTGTACGTCCTTATCCTCTAAATACTGACGAATGAAAATTTCATGGGTAGTTTTTGGCTCGTTCTCATAAGCGGAAGGAATTTCCACGCATACCTGCCCTTTTCCCATTCCTTTCATAATCAAATCCGCCGTATACCCAATCGCAACACCGACTACGATTTTTACGGCGAGCATAGGCAACACCCATATCGCCCCCGCGCCCGAGGAAAGCATAATGATAAACGCCTCGTCGCTGGTGGAGGTAAAGATGGCAAGTAGAGTGCCTACCGTAATATATTTTTGCTCGTACAGCTTTGCCGCCATAACGGAAAACCCGCACTGCGGAATAAGCCCGCTTGCTGAGCCGATGAGGGGCCCTAATTTTCCACCGAAACGGTTGATTTTCGTAAGGTCTGCCTTGCTCTCCAAAAGCTCCAGTAAAAGATAAATAAGGAGAATCCAAGGAAGCAAGGGCAAGGTATCTTTAAGCGCGTGCACGAGAAATTCAAGGAAGTGTTCCATTACTTCTCCTTTTGCATGCGGCTTTGCACCGTTTGCAGGGTTGCGGCAAGGGGTATGGACGCCTTTGCCGTCAAATCCATTTTTGCAAAATTCCCAAGGCGGTATTGCACCAAGCCCTCGGATGCAATCATGGCGGCATTATCCGTGCAGTACCGTTTCGGGGGCAATACAAGGTGCAAGCCGTGCGCTTTGCAAGCCTTTTCCAAACTCTCGCGCAAATACCCGTTGGCAGCCACGCCGCCGCCTGCCGTAACGGTGGATACACCCTTTTCCAGGGCAGCCGACACCGTTTTTCCCACAAGCACGTCCACCGCAGCTTTTTGAAAGGAACAAGCCACGTCCGCTTTTTTATAGTCTTCTTTCTTTTGGTCTTTCGTATGACAGTAATTGATGACAGCCGTCTTTAATCCGCTGTACGAGAAATTATATCCCCCGCCGCCCTTGAGCATCTTCGGCATGGGAACGTTAGCTTCCCCCTCCATAGCGCACTTTTCAATATGCGGCCCGCCGGGGTAGGGAAGCCCCAAAACCCTTGCCACCTTATCAAACGCCTCGCCCGCCGCGTCGTCGAGGGTCGCGCCGAGAATTTCAAACTCGCCCTCCGATTTCGCATGCAAAATCGCCGTATGTCCACCGCTTGCAAGCAGGGTAACAAAAGGCGGGCAAAGCGCAGGCTCGTCCAAGTACGCCGCGGCAAGATGCCCGCGGATATGGTTAACCGCAATCAGCGGTTTATTCAGCGCATACGCAAACGCCTTGGCAAAGGACACACCGACAAGCAGCGCCCCTAAAAGCCCCGCGCCGTAGGTAACCGCCACCGCGTCGATATCCTGATAGGTGATCCCCGCGTTTTTGACGGCGCGTTCCACCACGCGCGCAATCTCATCAGTATGCGCACGGGAAGCTAACTCGGGCACGACCCCGCCGTATTCCGCCTGCAAGGTCGCAGACGAAGCGATTTCGTCGGAGAGGATTTTCCTGCCGCGAATC
Organism: Candidatus Scatosoma sp.; assembly: GCA_045605705.1. Taxonomy (GTDB): domain Bacteria; phylum Bacillota; class Clostridia; order Christensenellales; family Borkfalkiaceae; genus Scatosoma. The sequence goes on along the minus strand of JAZUQM010000117.1, from coordinate 3,285 downwards.
ACCGCCGCCGCCGTTTCGTCGCAGGAGGACTCTATCCCTAAAATCACGGGATTAGGTTTTTGAATATCAAGTTTTTCAAAGGGATTGTACATACCTTATACCTTTTGAAAAAGCTGCGGCAATAGCCGCCGCGAATCCTTAAGATTTTTTCAAATAATCGATTACAAAGCCGTGGATATCCCCGTCCATAACCGCTTGAATATCCCCTTTTTCAAAGCCCGTACGGTGGTCTTTCGCAAGGGTGTAGGGACAGAACACGTAGGAGCGGATTTGCGCGCCCCACTCGATTTTCTTTACGTCCCCTTTCATCGCCGCAGCTTCCGCTTGGCGCTGTTCTATCTTCTTTTCCAAGAGCTTGGAACGAAGCATGTTAAAGCACATTGCCTTGTTTTGGAGCTGAGAACGCTCGTTTTGACACTGTACTACGATACCCGTCGGGAAGTGCGTGATACGCACCGCAGAGGCAACCTTATTGACGTTTTGCCCGCCTGCGCCGCCCGAATGGTAAATATCGATACGGATATCGTCGTCGTTGATTTCTACTTCGTCGTCCTCTTCGACTTCAGGCATAACTTCCAAGGAACAAAAAGAGGTTTGACGGCGTTTGTTGGCGTCGAACGGAGAAATACGCACAAGTCTGTGTACCCCCATTTCCGCTTTCAAATAGCCGTATGCATTTTCGCCTTCTACTCTAAAATCGACGCTCTTAAACCCTGCACCGTCGCCTGCTTCGCGGTCAAGCTCATATACCTTAAAGCCCATTTTTTCACAATAGCGGCAGTACATTCTATACAGCATTTGACACCAGTCGCAAGCCTCCGTACCGCCCGCGCCTGCGTGCAGCGCAAGCATAGCGTTGTGATTATCGTAAGGACCTTTCAAAATCGCGCGGATGCGCATATCCTCGATATCCTTTTCCGCCGTGAGAAGCATTTCGTCCAGCTCGGCAATCAGGCTTTCGTCTTCCGTTTCCTCAATCAAATCCACCACGTCCTCGGCGTCGGTGAGGGCGGTTGCCCCCTGCTCGTAAGCCGTGATTTTATTGCGGATTGCGGAAATTTCCCGACCGATTTTAGTGGAACGCTCTAAATCCTGCCATACGTCGGGATTTTCCTGTTCCTTTTCAAGCTCTAAAAGGCGGGGGCGAAGATGCTCGATATCAAGGGCGTACTCCGCCTCTTTCAGCACTTCGCGCATACCTTGAATTTTTAATCTATAATCGTCTGCTTTGAACATAATTTTACTTGTTTCCGTCTTTATTTTGCCCCTTAAAGGAGGACATATCGCTTAAAGGACTGGGCATTTGACGGCGGAAAGGACGGGACGCTCTTTCCACTTGCGTGGGCGCTACTTTTTGCACAGCCGCAGGACGAGCCTCAACACGCACCTTCAAAAGGGTGCTGATCGTCGTACGCTGGATACGTTCTACCATTTCGTCGAACATATCAAAGCCTTCCTTTTTATAGGAAATAATCGGGTCTACCTGACCGTATGCGCGGAGGGAAATTCCCTTTCTCAGCTGGTCCATTGCGTCGATATGGTCGATCCAGTTTCTATCTACCGTCATCAAAAGCACGCGGCGTTCGATTGCGCTGAAATCAACGCCAAGTTCTTTCAGCTCTTCAATCTTCCGCTCGTATTCCTTTTCGACTTTTCTCGAAATCTTTTTAAGCGCAAGCTCGTAATCCCACTTCATCAAGCGTTCGCGGGTAACGTAGTTCGTACCCTCGGGCAATACTTTCGCTTCCAAAGCCGCGTTGAGCTCTTCCTCGTTCCAAAGCTCGGGCATATCCTCGACGTTGACTGCCGCGGACAGCGTTTCCGCAACGTAATCGGGGATATATTTCAGCACTTGCGCATGCACGTCTGCACCGCGAAGCACGTTCATACGCTCCTCGTACATGACCATACGTTGCTTGTTCATGACGTCGTCGTATTGCAATACGTTTTTACGGATACCGAAGTTTCTGCCTTCGATATTTCTCTGCGCATTTTCAATACCACGGGAGAGCATCTTAGATTGCAAGCAGGTATCCTCGTCGATTTTGAAGAACGAATAGAGCGCTTTCATTCTTTCCCCGCCAAAGCGAAGTACCAAATCATCTTCCAAGGAAAGGAAGAATACGGACATACCGATATCCCCTTGACGACCTGCACGGCCTCTAAGCTGGTTGTCGATACGACGGGATTCGTGGCGTTCCGTACCGATAATGCAAAGACCGCCCGCTGCCATAACCTCTTCTTTTTCCGCGTCCGTTTGCTTTTTGTAATATTCGTATACCGTTTTATACCTTTCTCTAAGGGCAAGGATTTCGTCGCTCACCTCGGTGATATAGGTGCTGATTGCAAGTTCGATATCCTCTTTCGCCGCACCCTCTTCACGCAAACGCTTTTTCGCAAGATACTCAGGGTTACCGCCAAGCAAGATGTCGGTACCGCGCCCCGCCATGTTGGTGGAGATGGTAACCGCGCCAAGACGGCCTGCCTGCGCAACGATTTCCGCTTCGCGTTCGTGGTTCTTTGCGTTCAAGATATTATGCTTAACGCCGTTTCTCTTCAAAAGACGGGAAATTTCTTCCGATTTATCTACCGAAGAAGTACCTACCAAGATAGGTTGACCGCTTTCGTGGCGTTGCATGATTTCATTGACAATCGCGCGCTTTTTGCCGTCAATCGTGGAATATACCATATCGGGCAAGTCTACACGCTTTACAGGACGGTTGGTGGGGATTTCCACTACGTCCAAGGAATAAATCGTTCTAAATTCCGCCTCTTCCGTTTTTGCCGTACCCGTCATACCCGAAAGCTTGGAATACAAACGGAAATAGTTTTGGAAGGTGATGGTCGCATACGTCTTGTTTTCGCTGCGTACCTCTACCCCTTCTTTCGCCTCGATTGCCTGATGTAAGCCGTCGGAATATCTTCTGCCGATCATAAGACGTCCCGTGAACTCGTCAACGATGATGACTTCTCCCTCGTTTACGATATAGTCCTCGTCCAGCTTGAAGAGTTTATGCGCTTTAAGCGCCTGCTGAATGTGGTGGTTCAAATCAGCGTGCTCGATTTCCGCAATGTTATCGATACGGAAGAAACGCTCCGCTTTTCTCGCGCCGCTGTCGGTAAGCTCAACCGTCTTTTCCTTACGGTTGATGATGTAATCCCAGTCCTTTTGCGCAGCCAAGGACTTCTTGCCCTCGGGCGCCGCCGCAAGCGCAGCAGCCTTTCTTTCCGCAAGCTCCGCCTCGTAGTTCGCCTGTTCTTCCAAGGACATCTTGGTATAGTCCA
>JAZUQM010000116.1:0-7483 GCA_045605705.1 Candidatus Scatosoma sp. | reverse complement strand
TGAGGTGCTCCTTGGGTTTTATATTTAAGTGTGATTAATTTATTTATTTTTACTTGTTTTCTTATTGTGTTTTATGTAATTTAATATTTTTTGTAAAAGTGCTGATAATCGACCTATATCGGCACTTTTTTGTTTTAAATTTAACAAAAACGCTCGTTATTTCAATCTAAAAGCGTGTTTTTGAAATTATTATCTAATCAATCATAACGAAAAAAAGCCCTTAGTTTGTAATGAACTAAGGTAAAAGCGACGACGTCAAAATCCACGCGCCGCAAGTGCGGTCGCAAAAGTCAAGGTGTTGTTTTATGCTCTTTTTGTTTTTTTGACGTGGAAACCATTGACAAATGAAAAAGGCAATAATTTTCTTCTAAGGGGTGACGTTTATTATTTTGACGTTAATAGTTCAAAAAACTTGAAGTGATTGTATATAAAATTGTAAATAAAATGGAGTAATACCCAAAAATATAAACTTGCAAAATTCTTGAAATTATGTTATGATAGAATAAACTATAAAAGTTTAGTCGGAGGATTTATGTTAAACGAACATTTAATAGCTCAAGTAAAACCTTTTGCGAATAAAGAAAATATGATTTTTTGGGAGAATTATCGTGTTACGGTTTTGCAAGACCGTTTATTCCGTTTAGAGTATAGCCCCAAAAGGATATTTCGCGATGTAGCAACGCAATCTATTTGGTTTCGCAATATGGAAACACAAGCTTTTGACGTTCATTTTAATCCAAAAGAAGCAATTATTCAAACTAAGCGCGTGAAATTAATACTGCGTAAAAATAGAAAAGATTGCCGAATAGCATTAGACGGTGGGGAATTGCAACGGATAGACAATAGTGGAAATTTGAAAGGAACGCATCGCACGTTGGATGGTTACGATGGGGAATATCGTTGGGATTCTAAACAAGAAAAACGTGTTAAAATGGCGTTAGAAATGGGGGTATGTTCGCAATCAGGTATAGCTGTAGTGGATGATTCCAAGTCCTTGACATTGGGAGAAGATGGTATGGTAAAGCCTGAATCGGCTATAGGAACGGATGAATATATTTTTGCGTATGGCAATTCGTATCGTGAAGCCATAAAAGCACTTTATTTGATTACCGGTGAAACGCCTTTGGTGCCACGTTTTGCATTGGGGAACTGGTGGAGTCGCTATCACGCATATACTGATGAAGAGTATATTCGCTTATTGAACCGTTTTGAAGAACGGAAGATTCCTTTAACGGTTGCAACAGTCGATATGGATTGGCATTGGTCGCGTGACGTTGATAAACAAAAGAAGATTACGGAAAGTGGAAAAAATACCGCGTACTACGTAGGTGAGTTGGATATTGGTCTTGGATGGACGGGATATAGTTGGAATACGGAATTGTTCCCTGATTATAAAAAATTTTTACAAGACGTTCGTGCAAAAAACTTAAAAATAACGCTTAATTTACATCCTTCAGACGGCGTGCGTTGGTGGGAGGATTGTTATGAAGAAATGGCTCTTGCTATGGGAATGGATCCCAAAACGCAAAAGAATATTTCCTTTGACGTATCCGATACAAATTTCTTGAATTATTATTTTTCTATTTTGCATAAACCTTATGAAAAGGACGGTGTAGATTTTTGGTGGATGGATTGGCAATCGGGGAGAAAATCACCGATGGAAGGCTTGGATCCGCTGTGGGCGTTGAATCATTATCACTACTTTGATAATGCGCTGAATCATTCTTCACCGTTGATTCTTTCCCGGTATTCGGGGGTAGGATCTCATCGCTATCCGCTTGGTTTTTCAGGGGATACAATGATGACGTGGGATACTCTGGCGTATTTACCTGTGTTTACGGCAACGGCGACGAACGTCGGATATACTTGGTGGAGTCACGATATTGGCGGCCATTGTCAAGGCGAAAAAGATGATGAAATGTACGTCCGCCATATTCAATACGGTGTATTTAGTCCAATCAATCGTTTGCATTGCGTTTTATGGGAAACGGTAAGCAAGGAACCACTGTATTATATGAACGGCACTGGTTGTATCGCTGAAGATTGGTTGCGCTTAAGACACAAGTTGATTCCTTTCTTGTACTCTTGTTCTTATCGCACACATACGTTGGGGGAAGCATTGGTTGAACCGTTGTATTACGAATGGGATTGTGAGAAAGCGTATCAATACAAAGCTGAATATCTTTTTGGTCAACAATTATTGGTAATTCCAGTAACAAAGAAGAGAAATGCCGATGGTTGGGCTCGTACAAAAGCGTGGTTGCCGGAAGGGAAATGGACGGATCTTTTCACGGGCGATGAATATCAAATAGCGAAAGGTGGTGAGGAAAGAGTATTGCTGCGCAGCTTGGATAGTATTCCCATTTTGGTGAAAGCCGGGGGGATTTTACCGCTTTCTTGCGATGAAGGGAATTCGATTGAGAATCCCCGTAAGTTGGATTTTTGTGTTTGGTCGGGAGCGGGGGCATATACCTTGTATGAAGATGGCAGAACGCAAGAACGTAGCGAGGAATTTTATACGCAACTCAAGGCGGCGGAAACGGATGACGGTGAGTATTTATTGCAAAGTTTGGAAATAAATTCTCAAGGTGACGCTTTGGTTATTCCGCAAAACAGACAAGTACGGGTGCTATTTAAAGATATTTCGCCTGAAAATGAAGTACGATTCTTTAAGAACGGCGAAAAGATCGTCTTGGAAAAATGCTTGACCGATTGTGCGGCAATTGAATTTTTATTTGAAGCGTTTGCGACATATCGGATAGAAGTTCGTCACCGTAAACGCAGTTGGCTGGAAAAGCAAATCGACCGTTCGTTAGAAGTGATGCTTCGTTCGGAGGGCAGTACGCCAAAACGTTATTATTTCTGGGAAAAGCTTAAGTCAGTGAAAACAATTGACGAATATTGTCAGTCGATAGAAGAGGGCGATATTGCGAAAAATATTAAAGAACGGTTAAAAGAAACTGTTTGAGTTATATGAAGACGTATTTATTTGATTTCGACGGTACTTTAGTGGATTCAATGCCTACGTTTATTTCGGTAATGTTAAAAGTATTAGATGAAAATGGCATTAGTTATGCGGAGGACATTGTAAAAGTAATTACACCTTTGGGATATAAGGGAACCGCAGAATATTATCAAAGTTTAGGCGTTTCATTGTCCGTTTCGGAAATAATGAATAGGATGACGGCTTATGCGGAGATTGAATATCGAGAACGTATTTTGGCGAAATCTCACGTGATAGAAACGTTGCGTGTTTTGAAAGAGCGCGGTGATAGTTTGAATATTTTAACGGCAAGTCCACATAATATGCTCGATCCGTGTTTGAAACGTTTAGGGATATATTCGCTATTTAATCATATATGGTCCTGTGATGATTTTCGGAAAACAAAAGCAGACGTGGAGATATATCAAGAAGCTGCGAGTTGTATAGGGGCAAAAACGCAAGACGTTGTTTTTTTGGACGACAACGTTAATGCTTTGAAAACGGCGAAAAAATCAGGAATGGTTGTATATGGAGTATACGATGCTTCTTCTGAAGATTCCCGAACGCAAATTGAGGAACTTTCCGATAGATATATTATTGATTTTAGGGAATTGATTTAAGGATAAAGGTGGTCGGTATGAGAAAATATTTATTTGGTATAAAAAAGCAAAAATATAAAGCCAATTTACATTTACATACTACGGTGTCCGATGGTGAAATGACGCCGCAAGAAGCTAAGCGAGAATATATGAAAAAAGGATATTCGATTTTAGCGTTTACCGATCACGCAGTGCTTGTTCCGCATAACGATTTATCGGATGAGAATTTTCTTGCGATTACGGCGTATGAAGAAGCAGTCAATGAACATATCAAAGAGGCAACCTTTTCATTTTTAAAAACGTATCACTTGAATTTTTACGCAACGAATTGCGATGCTTCTATTAGTCCTTGTTTTAGTGAAAAACGCGTTTGGATTGCGCAATCTCTTCCCTATATAACAAATGAAATGAAGCAGATTGATTATAATGCGGAATATTCGATAGACAGTATAAACGATATGCTGAAAAAAGCTCAAGAAGCAGGTTTTCTCGTTTCGCTAAATCATCCCGTTTGGTCGCAACAATCTTATCCTGACTATATCGATTTGGAGGGATTGTGGGGGATTGAGGTTTATAATACGGCTTGCGATTTATCTGGTTTAACGGATACAATGCAACCGTATGACGATTTACTGAAAGTCGGAAAAAACGTTGTGCCGATTGCGGCGGATGACGCGCATAGGTTATCTGGTGCATTTGGTGGTTTTACGGTAATAGAAGCCGACAATTTAACCTATGACGAAATTATATCTGCGATGAAGCAGGGGGATTTGTATTCTTCGACCGGACCGCAAATTTTTTCAATCTATTTAGAGGGTAATAAATTGACGGTAGAATGTAGCCCTGTTGCGACGGTGGCATTGAATACGGAGCGTCGATGGGCGAAGCGGGTAAGTGGAAATCACTTAACGTGCGTTGAATTTGATTTAACGGATTATTTTAATGCAAATCTTGCGTTTAAAAACAGAAATCGTTCGTTTATCCGTCTTACACTTACTGACGAGAAAGGAAAAAGTGCTTGGACGAGAGCGTATTTCGAAGAAGAATTAAAGGAGAATTAAGTATGTTATATCCAAAATCCAATGTCTATCGTGACGTTTACAATTTAAATGGACTTTGGCGTTTTATGACGGTCGAAGAGAATTATCAGCCTCGATTGCCGATTGTGGACGGGGAGCTGATGGCAGTTCCTGCAAGTTACAACGAAATTGTAACGGACAAAAAAATGAAAGACCACGTTGGGAAAGTTGTGTATGAAAAGACTTTCTCTATTCCCGTGCGTGAGCATAAGCTTTACAGATTGCGAATCGGCGCGGCGAGCCACAAATGCGAAGTATATTTAAACGGTGAAAAAATAGGGGAAGGGATCAACGGATGCTTTCCGATTGATTTGCCTTTAGAAAACTTACAAGAAGAAAACAGAATTTCCGTAATTATCGATAATCGTTTGTCTTTTCAAACCTTCCCCGTAGGGATGATGGTGGATGGAAAACAGATTATTCAACATGATTTTTATAATTTTACAGGAATACACCGCGACGTTTTACTGTACTCGTTGCCTGAAAAATATATTGAAGATATTGAAATTAAAACGGTTGTAGAAGGGCGTTATGAAAGTGTGTCGGTTTTGGTGAAAACGGCTTGTGAAAACGTTAGATATTCCGTCTTGGATGCGGATCGAAATCTTATTCTTGAAACTGATAAAAATGAGTTTGATATTCTTTCACCTCGTACATGGTGCCCACAAAGCCCATATTTATATACCCTTGTTGTGGAAACGGAATGTGATAAGTATGAAGAGAAATTCGGGATACGAAAGGTTGAAGTAAAAGACGGAAAGTTCTTCTTGAATGGTGAGCCGGTCTATCTGAAGGGGTTTGGTATGCATGAGGACTTTTTCCTGCTGGGAAAAGGGAATAATCCTGCTTTAAATTTGCGTAATTTTGAGTTGTTAAAGTGGACGAATGCAAATTCCATCCGTACAAGTCATTATCCGTATAGCGAAGAAATTATGGATTTGGCGGACGAGTATGGAATTATGGTGATTGATGAAGTTCCTGCGGTTGGTATGAATTGGTGGGGAGGCGGTACGTTTTTGCCCGATCGTGTAAATGAAGAAACGTGTGCCTTGCATAAGGAATTGATAGGGCGATTGATAGAACGCGATAAAAATCATCCTTCCGTGATTATGTTGAGCGTTGCAAACGAGGCGGCGACGCATGAGGAGAATTCTCGTTCGTATTTTGAAAACGTGATTTCGTTTGCGCGCAGCGTTTGCACACTTCCTATTATGATTGTAGAATTTACTAAATTTGACGATGGGTGCAAGGTTGGCGATTTGGTGGATGTTATAGGTCTTAACCGTTATTACGGATGGTATACCGACCATGCAAATATGGACGTGGTATATTCTCAAATGAAAGAAGAGATTGAAAAGTATTATAATGGTTTTGGTAAACCGATTGTAATAACGGAATTTGGCGTTGACACCATAGAAGGATTGCACGCATATCCCAGCGAGAGTTTTTCGGAAGAGTTCCAAAAGGAATATTTGGAAGAATGTTGTCGTGCGTTTGATGATACGGCTTATTGTATCGGGGAGCAGGTTTGGAATTTTGCTGATTTTAAAACAAAGCAGGGCTTAACGCGGATTCGTGGAAATCGAAAGGGCGTATTTACAAAAGATCGGCAACCGAAAGCGGCTGCGCACTATTTAAAGAAACGTTGGGAAGATAAATAATTAGCAACGATATAAAAAAGACCGCAACACACTTGTGATTGCGGTCTTTTGCTTTTAATGAAGTTGTCAAGAATATATAGTTAAAAGGATGGCTTGGTCGTAATCGCCGAATTTTTTTCCAAAGAGATTTAATCCACCGCAATGCAAAGCATCCTTTTTTACCCCTAAGCTAATTTGAATGGAGGGGGAATCGGAGAGAGTGAAGGAGTCGATTGTCTTCGGGGATATTAGAACGTTATTTAAATACGTTCCTTCTTTATCCACGATAACATTGTATAATTGCCCGTATTGTGTGCTGTTTATATTCCAATCTTTGGGCGAATACTTACCTCTTCGTCCGCCATAGTCACCGGGGGAAGTGAAGGTGAGTGCGTCGACGCCGTTGATTTTTACGGATATGTCGGATGGCCAGTCCATACGATGATAAATTACTTCCGAGCAAAGTTCAAAGGATAATTCTAATTTTGAAATAGATTTATTATGGAGCTTATTGGGGAAATTGTAAGAAACGAAACCGTGGTCAAACCAAAGGAGTTCGGCTTCGAAACGCTTCGGGGAGAAGAAATCAGTGGGTGTATCAACGGAAAGCATTTCTTCTTTATTATCCGTTTTTCTGATGACATACATACCGCAGGGAGCTGAAATATTAGCTTCGATGAAATGGCCGACGGGCATTTCGGTTGTATAGGCTTCAGATTGATTTGGGATTGCCGCGGAGTAGAGCATAAACGTAATTTCGTTTACTTGTTTGCTGCACATTTTAACGTGTCGCTTTGCGCCCTGTTGTGTGGAAACGAAGATTAATTGAGACTTTTCCAAGATGGAAATATGATTACTTACGGAAGAAATGGGCATATTGAGTTTTTTGGATATTTCCCAAATACTCATAGGGGTTTCTATGAGAAGCCGTAAAATTTGAATACGGTCATAAGAAGCAAATGCTTTGGCTGTATTGTAAATTAAGTCAATATCTTCTTCTCTGTCTATAATCAATGATTTTAATTTGTCGGAATTTACGATATCACTCATAAATAGCTCCTTTTGGTAAGGTGTTTTTTATAGTATAGCATATTTGTTTGGATTTGTAAATCAAATATACCAATTATTTGAAATGATGTTATTTTTTTAACGTTAAGCAATAAACAATTAAAAAAAGAAGTA
>JAZUQM010000115.1:0-4709 GCA_045605705.1 Candidatus Scatosoma sp. | reverse complement strand
AGACAGTTTACCTCGTACGATCCCGTTTTATGCGACTTGCATTTATACGCAAAATGGGTGCTTATTGACGAGTATTACTATACCGAAGGTTTGGTATTCAAATATAACAACTACGATGGTTATACCGTTCATTACGACGTTGAGAGAGGTAGTAATATTCGCAGAACGGTTGAAGAAATACATATTCCTGCCTATTATAACGATGGTATCCACGGTGCTTTGCCCGTTTTAAGTGTAGGAATGGACGCGTTTATCTATTGTTCAAGCCTGAAGAAAGTGCATTTGCCTGAAACCTTGACTTATATTGGGCAGTGGGCGTTTCGTTATTGTACCTCGTTGGAGAGTATTTCTCTTCCTGACGGCTTGAAAACGGTACACGGCGACTCTTTTGAAGATTGTACTGCATTAAAAGAGATTAAAGTATCGCAAAATAGCGAGAATTTTAAGACGGTTGACGGTATATTATACCGCAAAAACGGCATTTTGGTGCGTTGCCCTGCTGCTTTGGAACTCAAAAAGGTTGTTTTGGAGGCAGGTACGATAAGTGTGGATCGATACGCATTTTCGGATAATTCATATATCGAAGAAGTCGATTTGCAGGGTATAAGTCAAATTCCCAACTACTTATTCAGGGATTGTACAGCGTTAAAGACGGTCAAAATACCACAAACGGTTACGTGTATCGAGCAGGGCGCGTTTTTCGGCTGTACGATGCTTGAAAATATAAACTTACCGGATGGATTGCTTTCAATTGGTGGCTCCGCATTTAACGAATGTCATTCCTTGAAGGGTATTGCCTTGCCGAATAATGTAACGGTTATTGAAGAGACGACGTTCTTAAATTGCGAGAAACTGATGCAGGTTATCGGTATGGAAAGGGTTACAGCAATAGGCAATTCGGCGTTCTCGGGTTGTAAAATGCTGCAGTTGAGCGATTTAACTGCCGTGCAAACGGTTGGAGAACACGCATTCTTAAATTGCATAGAAGTTGAACGAGTCGTCTTCTCCAACAGCGTACTTTTTGAAGGGGAAGAAATATTTAGGGGTTGGACGGAAACGCAAACAATTTGCTTTGAAGATTTAGAATATCCGTTAGAAGGTTGGCATACGGATTGGTATAAAAATTCAAACGCTACCCTCGTGTATAACTATAACGGGGAGGCGTAAGTGTATTGGATACTAAGATAGCAAAAAGAATCGAGCTGATTGCAATTCTCGTACTGTGCACGGCGACGCTTATTCTCGATTTTATCTCTATACCTTATCTTGAAGATGAGATTAGGAATACTTTCTTGAATCATATTGCGCAACAAACGTTAGGTGCGGTTGCCGTATTTTTGCTTATGCGTAGACTGGGTCTTAAACTGTTTGGCAAGCCGCAAAAGTTATTATATCTAATTCCTTGCATAATCGTAGCGGTGGATAATTTTCAATTCTACGCGTATTTTAGCGGCAAGATGCAGCTTATACATACAAAGCCTATGGATTTCCTTCTTTTTGGATTAAACTGCTTTGCTGTAGGGCTGTTTGAAGAGGGAATATTTAGAGGAATTGTATTTAGCGTGCTTGCAGGCGTATTCAGCCAAGATAAGAAGGGGCTTTGGAAAACGTATATAGTTTCTTCCGTAATATTCGGTTTGGCGCACCTATTTAACGGGTTTTCCGTGGCAACGCTCATGCAAGTTGGCTATACGACTTTAACTGGCGGTTTATTTGCGTTTATTCTCTTAAAGACTAAGAATATCTTTTGTTGTGCCTTTGTACACGGGCTTTATAATTTTTGCGGACTACTTTTCGACGTTCCTGCAAGAATGGGCCTTGGGACAGGGGTAATAATCGACCTTGGCACGGCAATCACCATGCTAATTGTCAGTATTTTGGCTATAATCTTCGTTTTATACTCCATTTCTCGATATACGGAGGAGGAACGCGTAGCATTATACGAAAAGCTTGCGATCCCTGTAAAAAATCAAGAAAAATAAGCAATTATGCCACACATAATACCTATGTGTGGCATAATTGCCCCTATAATTACTATATTTCGCATAATACCTATGTCTAACATAATAATTACAAATCCCGCCTTTCAAATGAGAAAGCGGGATTTTTCTTATTTAATATTATTCCACATGCGGTTGGCGCGTTCGTTTTCTTCTTTATTGAAGAAGTCCATGACGACCAAGCGGTTTTTGGTTATTGCGTCGGGATACTGTGCAAACAGTTGTCTGCGGGTAGCTGATTCGGGGACGATAAGAGGGGAAAACTCGTTGCCAAAGAAATAGGAAAGGTCATATTCTACGGTATTCTCCTCGCCTTCTTCAGCGCTGTACGAATAGTCCACGTAGTTGTAAACCTGTGCGCCTGCGATACAGCTTGTATAGCCGATATAATACATGTTACGGATAACGTTGTCGGGACGGGAGAGGAAGTTTACAAAGGCTTTTGCAAGCTCTGTATTTGCGCCTTTCATCATGACCCAACCGTCAAACCAAAGGTTGGACGCGGCTTTTGGAATGCTGTATTCCAGCTCCAAGCCATTGCTTTCCGCCATATCCAAGATATATACACCGTCTCCGCTCCATTGATAGGAGGCGTCTAATCTCCCTGCGGCGACGTCGTTTTTACCTTCGTCCGTTTCCAGGCCATACAGGTTTTTCCGTGCTTTTTCAAGGAGTTTTTTCACTTCGCCCATCGTTTCGGGAGAGGTGTCGTTCATTTTTTGAGATAAAAGCGTCGAATAATCAGGGGAATTAGGATCCAAGCCGAGCAAATAATCTTCGTAGTACATACCCAAGCCCATGAAATAGGAATCGCGGGTGTTGTCTTTTGCTGTAATTTTACGTTCGCATTCTTTGGATGTGAGGCAGTGCCAACTGCTCATAATTTCGCGGGCTTCTTCTCTGCTTGCGCCGATTTTGTCAGGGTTGTAGACAAAACCTGTCGTGCCCCACATATATCCCGCAATATAGCCCGTTAAATCCGCTTTATCAAATATTTCTAAGGTGTAAGGGGAAACGTTTTGCGCGTAGTAATTTCCTTGAATTTCGGGGTTATAGAAGTCCTCGCCAAAGGGGAGCAATTTACCCTCGGCTTTAAGTTTCATTGCCATATATTCGGAAGGGCAAAGTAGGTCGTAGGAATCGCCCATTTTGATTTTATTGTACATGGTTTCGTTGTCCTGCAGGGCAACGTATTCTACCGTTACTTTTTTTCCTGTTTGCTCGAAATACCAGTCCTCAAATTCCTCGTAAAGGGGACGGCTGTCTAAAAGGTCGACGCCTGTTTCTTCCTTGAACCATTCGACGTAGTCCATGACGTCCTCGTCCTCGGTGTCTAAGAAGCTTCCGCCCATGTCGATATATTCGTCCCAGCTGGCTACACGGAGGACATTCTCCCTTTTGACGGTGGAGTCGCCGTCCGTGCAAGCGGTAGAAAGAGCGCTAAATAGCATACAAAACGCAAGGATAAAGTTGAGTTTCTTTTTCATTTCTTTTTACTCCTTGTTTTGCGGTAGGTGGAGATATTGGCAAAAACAACCACGCCTACGATGATAAAGAATATAATGGCGGTAAATGCCCAGTACGCCGCCTTGATTTGCGGGCCTACGACGTTGTTTTTATCCAAACCGTAGATGTGCGTACTAATCGTCTTAAAGGAATCAGGTTTCGTATATGCCGTAATGACGTAATCGTCCAAGGAAAGGGTAATCGCCAGCAAAAAGCCCGAAAGTATCCCCGGTAAAATTTGTGGAATTACGACTGAAAAGAGCGCTTTTGTTGGTGTAGCCCCAAGGTCCAAAGCTGCCTCGTAAAGGTTGTTGTCCATTTGCTTAAGCTTAGGAATAATTGAAAGCAGAACGAAGGGTGTACACAAAATCATTTGTCCAAGCACCAAAGGGATATAGGTGGACTTGTCAAACCCGAAAAAGGAAACGAACAGTGCAAAGGAAATTGCCGTAACCACTTCCGCGTTGATAACGGGGATACGGTTGATAGCCGAAAGGGCAGCATTCGCTCTCTTTTTGGAGTAGTAAATACCGATTGCGCCCACTGTACCAAGGAGGGTAGAGAGGGTAGCGACAACGATTGCAAGCAAAATCGTTTGTAAAACGACCTGTAAAGGTTCGTTTTCAAAGCTGAAGAAGTATTCGTAATGCGTCATGCTCAATCCCGTCCAACCTTCTTGAATGGTGTCGCTTGCATTAAAGCTGTTGACGGTCAAAAAGATAATAGGGAAGTAAATGAAGAGCAAAACCAATGCAATAAACGCCCATTTTAAGATACTTTTTACTTTTACCATAAGGAAGTACCTCTCGTTTCCGTTTGTTCCTCGGCGCTAAACCCGCCCGTAAGGTAAGTAACCAAAAACATAAAAAGCAAAAGCACCAGCGCGATAAACGAGCCGTCGTGCCATAAATCTCCCATAAAGTAATCGTCAATAAGCTTACCGATAATTTTGACGTTACGGAAGGTAAGATAATTAGAAACGACGTAGTTGGTCATGGAAGGTAAAAATACCATGGAAACGCCGCTCATAATCCCTGCCTTGGAAAGGGGAAGGGTGACCTTGAAAAAGGCGTGCGGCGCGGTTGCACCCAAATCTTTTGCCGCTTCCAAATAACTTTTGTCAATCTTGATAATCGTCGTGTAAATGGGCAAGATCATGAACGGCAGGAAATCGTACACCATGCCCAAAATAGTGTTAAAAAT
>JAZUQM010000114.1:0-3073 GCA_045605705.1 Candidatus Scatosoma sp. | reverse complement strand
CCCTTTATTCCAAACGAAAGAGAAGTTTACCCCCTCCCTATCGAGCACGTTTTCAAACATATACCCGTTTTCGTTGTACATCACGCCTGTCGTATATGCCTCGCCGCCAAGACGGGATACCCCGACTGCAACGTTTAACGCTTTACCTCTAAAAGAAAGCCTCTTGCTTTTTACAACGTTGGTTTTCCCTACGTTGAGTGCATCCAACTCAATCGTTACGTCCGTAGACGGACTCATACAAACGGTTAAAATCATAGTATCCCGTTCCCCCATTTCTATCATATATATTATATAACAGGAATTTGGAAATTTCAATACCAAAACGAAAAATTTTTCTTCTTTTTCACATCGAAATCATCTGCAAGGTTTCATAAAGCTCGTAATTAAAAGTTTTCTTCATGGAAACCGCCTCGATAATATCCATATCGATGATTTTATTATCGCGGATCCCCACCGCGCGGTTGCCGATACCGTCGTTGAGAAGGCGCACCGCTTTATTGCCGAACTGCGCAGCCAACATTCTGTCCGCCATGGTAGGCGAACCCCCTCTTTGCACGTGCCCGATACAGGTAGGACGAACGGAGTGTGTCGTTTTTGCCTGCAAACGTTTACCAAACTCCTCCGCGCTCATCACCCCTTCCGCTATAACGATAATATTAGAGTGTTTCCCGTTTGACCTTGAACGGTTGATCCTATCAACAATATCTTCCATATCAAACGATACTTCAGGTACGACAATAATCTCCGCGCCCGAGGCAATACCGCTGTACAGTGCGATATCCCCGCAACGTCTGCCCATAACCTCTACGACGGAAACTCTTTCGTGCGACGTCATGGTATCGCGGAGTTTATTTATGATGTCCAAGCAAGTATTTACCGCCGTATCAAAGCCCAAGGTATAATCGGTATATTCCAAATCGTTATCAATCGTTCCGGGAATACCAATCGTGGGTACGCCGTAGTCCTCGCTGAGCGTTTTTGCCCCTCTAAACGAGCCGTCGCCGCCGATAACGACTAAACCCTCGATGCCATGCTTTTCTAACGTTTTAACCGCTTTTTCCTGACCCTCTTTCGTCATCATTTCCAAGCATCTTGCCGTTCTTAAACGGGTACCGCCGCACTGCACGATATTGGAAACGCTACGCATTTCCATGGGAATGACGTTATCATCCATTAGCCCCGCGTAGCCACGCTCAATACCGAACACTTCCATTCCAAAATAAATTCCCGAGCGAACGACCGCGCGAATCGCCGCATTCATACCGGGCGCGTCGCCGCCGCTTGTTAATAAGCCTATTCTCTTCATGTACACCTCTTCTCTTTTGCCCGACGAACGTCAGGTTAAATCAATTTAATACAGCTTTCGTCTAAAAAGCTAGCAAGCTCCGCCATCAGCGCCTTATTCGGCGTTACCTTTTGCGAACAGAGCATTTTCTTACCGTTTTTAACAAAACAAACCTGTGTTTCCCCTGCGTAATAGGATAACGTTTCTAAAAGTTCCTCAACGTCTTCATCCTCCAGCTCGGTAACGTTCAACCAAAGCCGTTTTTGTGCGTCGGGTTTTTCTATTTTTACCTCGGGCGCAACGGGCGCGTATACTGCGCTTTCTGCCGCGAACGCCTTGGCTTTAGGCGTATCCTCATCTAAGGTAAACTCACTCATTTTATCCACGATAATCACGGGGGCTTTGTCCTGCTCGATACTCATTTTACCCGACAACGATACCACGCGGTCGTTTTCCAAGAAAGGACGAATCCTTTCATATACCTTAGGGAAACAAACGCATTCCACCGTGCCAAACAAGTCCTCCACCGTTACAAACGCCATGAATGCGCCGCTGCGGGTTTTCAGCTTTTTGTAAGCGGAAATCATACCGCCCATGGTTACCTGCTGACCGTCGGCAATTTCCGTATAGGTCTTATCCCCGTCCTCCGTTTCCGTATAGACGTTGAGCATGGAACAGTTAAACGTTTTATCCTTAAAATGAGGCAGGAATTTCTCAAAGGGATGCCCACTGACGTACACGCCGAGTACGGATTTTTCCTTGGAGAGCTTTTCCATCATTTCGTATTCGGGAATATTAGGATAACGAATTTCGACCGCTTCCTCTTTGATAATCTCGCCAAAAAGGGAAATTTGCGCGCCCATTTTTTGTTTTTCCATAGCGTTGACGCGGGCGAGCGCCTCTTCATACACCGCCGCCACCTGCGAACGCGCATACCCAAAGCAATCGAACGCGCCTGCGTAAACCAAGCTTTCTACAATACGCTTATTGATAAACTTACAGCAACGGGTAATGAAATCGGCGAAGTCCTTGAACAGTCCGTTTTCTTCCCGTTCCTTGATAACGGCGGCAATTGCGTCCTGACCGACCCCGCGAAGTGCGCCAAGCCCAATACGCAAGCCTTCCCCTTCCACCCAGAAAATATCCTTAGAACGGTTGATATCGGGAGGAAGTACCGCGATATTCTTTTCCTTCATGTACATGATGTACTTGGAAACTTCTTCGATTTTGTCGATACGGTCGTTTAAGATGCCCGCCAAAAATTCCTTGGGATAGAAATGCTTCAAATAGGCGGTACGGTAGGCGACCACGGCGTATGCCGCCGCGTGCGATTTATTGAACGCGTACGAGGCAAAGCTTTCCATATCCGCGAAAATCTTCGCCGCGACGTCCGCGGGAATTCCCTTGGACGCACAGCCCGTAATCCCCTCGTCAGGCGCGCCGTAGATAAACTTGTCCTTTTGCTCCATAAGCTCTTTTTTCTTCTTTTTGGACATGGCGCGGCGCACCAAGTCCGCTTGGCCGAGCGAATAGCCCGCGAGCTGTTGGAATATTTGCATAACTTGCTCTTGGTATACGATAACGCCGTAGGAGTTCTTCAAAATCGGCTCTAAGTGCGGGGTATCGTATACGATATCTTGCGGGTTATGCTTATTGTGAATATATTTGGGAATAAAGTCCATGGGGCCCGGTCGGTAAAGCGAAATACCCGCGATAAGATCTTCCAAACAGGTCGGTTGAAGTTCTTTCATGAACTTTTTCATGCCGCCTTGTTCAAGCTGGAACACC
>JAZUQM010000113.1:0-3105 GCA_045605705.1 Candidatus Scatosoma sp. | reverse complement strand
ACACAAATCCACCTTGCCGAGCTTTTCAAACAGCGCGTCAATTTCCGCTTCCTTTTTGGGCTCGGGGAACAAACGCTGTGATGTAGGCATCAAAAGTTCTTTCCTAACCTGCGAATACAAAACTCTATCCATTGTCGCCTTAAAACTAAGCGGATTTTCATAAGGAATCGTTTCATCGTCTCCAACAAGATATTCGTCCATATTGATAAACCAACAATTTTGAAGGCTAATATTTCTTTCATTTACCTTCTGGGCAAAGATGGGATATTGCCCGATGGGACCTACGGGACAAATAATAACCGTTTTTTCACCCTTCGCATTATTTTTCTCAATCACCGACGCCATCAATTCTGCAATTTCTTCCATCATATCCGCTTCGGTTTGCATAACTCTTACAGGAATTTTGCTGTTTTTAACAAAATCTTCCGAAGAACAATAATAAGTATTTATCATAATGACACCTCTGTTTTTTTCATTATTTTTCCTTCAATAATCGTTTGTTCTACCCTTAAGTCTTGATTTAAAACACAGAAATCTGCGCATTTTCCAACCTCGATCGAACCAATATCTTTGTCTGCTTTCACAATCTTCGCAGGAGTAAGACTAACCGTCTTTACCGCTTCCACAAGGGGAACACCCCCGTCAAATACAATGTTTCTCAACATTTGCGAAATGGGCTGTATGCTACCTGCATACGTCTTTCCATCCGCCAAAACGGCAACCCCGTCCGCCACCTTAAACTGTTGCGAAGTCGGATCATCTTTCTTCCCTAAGCTGTATAACGTTCCGTCCGCTTTCATCCCCCCTGCACGCAAACAATCGGAGATCAAACACATACCGTCTGCGCCTTTACACTTATAAATCATTTTCAAGAGTTCGGGCGTGATGTGATGATTATCCGCAATGACTTCAGCAGTTAAATTATCGTCAATCAATCCATATTCGCGAAGCCCTACATAACGCTTATTATTTTTCATAACGACCATGCTCATCGCACAGTAAATATGCGTAAGATTACTTGCCCCTGCCTGGACAACGGGTAAGAGTTCGGGTAAAATCGCATTGTCGTGCCCCATGGAGACGACGACCCCCTTTTCAACAAGCTTTTTCGTCAACTCTACACTGCCTTCAAGCTCGGGAGAAATCGTAATTTGACGAATAACGTCAGCGTTGTCAAGAATATATCCGTAATCATCTTCCGCGGGCACCTTTAGATATGCAGGCGCATGCGCGCCTTTGTTTTGAAAAGACAAATACGGTCCCTCTAAATGCACCCCCAAAAGCTTTGCATGATCCCCTTTTTTTGCAACGACTTCACGTGCAACCGCGATGGTCTTTTCAATCGTTTCTTGCGGTGCAGTTACCGTTGACGCAACTGCGGACGTAATACCATTGTCGCTATGAAAACGTAAAATAGTTTCAAAGGCTTCCACCGTGTTGTCCATATAATCATAGCCATAACCGCCATGATTGTGAATATCGACAAAACCAGGCGTGAGATATTTACCCGACAGATCCAACACTTCATCATCGCACAAATCGTCTCCAATTTGTGAGATCCGACCATTTTGCACAAGAACATTCGCTTTAATAATTTCGTCCTTCAATATGACTGATGCATTTTTAATAAGCATATAATCACCCCTATTCTCATTCTCACAAAATTATTATATCACAGCTTTTTTCGCTTGTATTTAATATATCCCAATCACAAATTTAACATTTTTTTGCTTTACACGCCTAAATAATTGTCAAATAATGTTTTTTATGTTATACTATACCCACAATAAAACACTGCGGAGTTTATTATGGTTAATAATAAATATCGGATTTCCTACAACAATCTCTTCATGTTAAACCCAAAACGTTGTAGAAATTATTTTTTAATTCAAGCAGGCGAATCCCTTTGCGCAAAAGATACGATTATCCCCGTCCATCAACAAAACTATTTCGAAATTACATACGTTGTTAGCGGAAAGGGAATTTCTTATACGAACGACATCCCCGTAGAAATCGGCAAGAACGATTGCTTTCTCTCTTTTCCAAACGAAACCCACAAAATCGTTTCCGACGCACAAGACCCCTTACGTTTTTTCTTTTTGGCTTTTTACGCGAAGCAAAAAACGCAAGGAACCACGCTTATCAACTATTTAATGCAGACCTGCCAAGATACAAACAACCGAAAATATCACATGGAGAGCCTTTATCCTTTGTGTTCGAGCATTCTACAGGAACTACGCAATGAAGATATTTACTCTCCACGAGTGCTTGCTATTCTGTTGGAGCATATCTTAATCGAGTGTTCCCGAAAAATTTCCAAAAAGACAAAAAGCGAGCCTCAGTCCATACCAACGGACGCGGCTATTTTGACACACGACATTATTACGTATATCGATCAAAACATTTTTAAAATTAAAAAACTTAGCGATTTGGAAAACGTATTCTTTTACAACGTCAACAATCTTTCCAAGCATTTTCATTCACAAATGGGCATTCCGTTAAACAAATACTTTATCAGCAAAAAAATGGAATCGGCGTTACGCTTGTTACAAGCGGGTGAAAGTGTCACGGAAGTAAGCGACAAGCTGCAATATTCTTCCATACACGCTTTTTCAAGAGCGTATAAGAACTATTTCAACGAGTCACCGTCCAGCTCCAAACCATAAGTTATATTCTACTCAACGAATAACTATAAACAGCTTACTATTTAATGGGAGTGTACCACAACACCTTGACTTTTGCGAGCGCGCCTACGGCGCCTAGGTTTTGGTTTCGTCGCTTTTTTTCGACCGATTTACCGACTTAAAGACCGAAAAAAACGGTGGTTTTCGCGCTGATCCGCTTGCGAAATACCACCGTTTTCTTTTTTTGGAAATTCTCTTTAAGATTTTTCTCTCGTTCTTGTATGCCAAAATACTCCTCGTACACACTTGTACGGGCGCTCTCGCATTCGCTTTCTCTTCTATTCTCTATCTCTTTTTCTTTTTGTAATCCTTCACGTCTCTTTCCCAATCTATCACGTCGTCAAACAAAGCATACTTGATCACGTAATCTAAAAACTTTCCTGCTATATCACTATCCCCTAATTCCTTGCATATCTCAGAC
>JAZUQM010000112.1:0-21294 GCA_045605705.1 Candidatus Scatosoma sp. | reverse complement strand
TCCTATGAGTTTGATTTAGGAGATTTTCCTTGTAAAATCGGCGGGATTTTTAAGGGAAATGCAAGGGTTTGCCCGAATATGGCGACCATGCTTGTTTTTTTGACATCGGATATATCCATTTCCTCGGACATGCTACAAAAGGCGCTTGGTACGGCGGTAAAAGATACTTTTAATTTGCTTTGGTTAGACGGCGTTTCCTCGCCCAACGATACCGTGTGCATTATGGCAAATGGCAAAGCGGGAAATTATAAAATCTCCTGTACAGACAGCGAGTACGATAAATTCGTCTATGCGCTCCGTGAAGTTTTATCTAAAATTTGCCGAAAAATTTTACAAGAGAGTGAAAGCGTGCTCCTTTTGGGTAAGGTTACAGGGGCAAAGTCTAAGCAAGCGGCAAGGGAAATTGCCAAAAAACTTGTCGGGTCGCAGGCAATCAAGGATGGGCTGCAGCAAGGCGTTTTCGATGGAGAGAGCGTATTGTACGCTGCGGCAAGCGTCGTAGAGGATATAGACGGAAGTGCGTGTCGTGTTTGGCTGGAAAGCAAAGGTAAAAAGTTTATCGTTTTTGACGAGGGCAGAGCGTTGCAAATAAAAAGCGAGCATTTCGTCCCTCTTTTGGAGGCGGATGAAATTACCGTTTGTGTTCATCTCGGCGAGGGGAATTATACGGCGCAAGCATTTGGGGTGATTCCTACAAAAGAAATCTAAAAAAATTGTTTTTCCTACGGAAAAAGTGCCTTTGAGAAGTTGACAAACTTGTTTTGCGGTGTTATAATATATAGAAATAAGCAGGTACTACTTTTATGCATATGACAAAAACGGCAAAACTGTATACGGCAACGGCAGCCCCCGAGGCAAGCATGCTCGGCGGTGCGGTTGCATTTTCCGTTTTTCAAAATTTTATTTTTATCGAAAGGGACTGATTTTCAAAATCAGTCTTATTTTTTACCAAAACGGCAATAAAAGAATATCAAGATAGAGAAGGTTTCACATGGAAAAGAAAAAAGTTTATTTAACCTTGCAAAATGGAAAAGTATTCCAAGGCTATGCCTTTGGCGCAGAGGGCGACGCTGTGGGTGAGCTCGTCTTTTCAACGGGTATGGTTGGATACGTCGAAACGCTTACCGATCCCGCAAACTACGGTCAAATCGTGGTGCAAACCTTTCCCTTGATCGGGAATTACGGCGTTGCGCCTATGGACGCGGAAAGCGATAAGGCTTGGGTATCCGCATATATTGTTCGTGAAATTTGCGATGCGCCCTCTAATTTCCGCATGGAAGAAAGCTTGGAAGAATATATGAAAAAGCAGGGTGTTATCGGCGTTTACGGCGTGGATACGAGGGAGCTTACGAAAATCCTTAGAGAAGAGGGTACGATGAACGCTCGCGTAAGCACGAAGCCTTTGAAGGAAAAGGATTTAGCGGTTCTTTCCGCGTATAAAATCGAAAATGCAGTAAAGGCAGTTTCCTCTATGGGAAAGGGGTATTTCGAGGCGGAACAAGCCCAATATACCGTTGCACTTTGGAACTTAGGCGCGAAAAATAGCACTGTCAAAGAACTCAACGAACAGGGTTGTAGTGTTA
The DNA here is from genome assembly GCA_045605705.1 of Candidatus Scatosoma sp. Taxonomy (GTDB): domain Bacteria; phylum Bacillota; class Clostridia; order Christensenellales; family Borkfalkiaceae; genus Scatosoma. The sequence goes on along the minus strand of JAZUQM010000112.1, from coordinate 19,711 downwards.
TCAGTATGCCTGCGGCAAGTACCGCGGAGGAAATTCTTTCCCTTGGCGTAGACGGCGTCGTCATCTCCGACGGCCCTGGCAATCCCGTCGACGAAACGGCAATTCTTAAAGGAGTCAAAAAGCTGCTCGGCAAAATCCCCGTTATGGGCTTGGGCTTAGGACATCAGCTTGTTGCGCTTGCCCTTGGCGCAAAGGTTAAAAAACATAAATACGGACATAGAGGGGGCAATCAGCCTGTAAAGAGTAAGGCGGACGGCAGAGTGTATATCTCTTCGCAAAACCACGGCTACGAAGTGGTGGCAAGCAGCGTAAGTGCAGGCGAGGTATTTTTCACCAACGTCAACGACGCCTCTTGCGAGGGTGTGGATTATCCCGCATATAAAACGTTTACCGTACAATTTGCGCCTCACGCCTGCAGTATTGGGAATGAAGAGAATCCGCTTTACAATAAATTCTTTGCTTTGATGGAAAAGGAGAACGACAATGCCTAAGAGAAGTGATATTAAGAAGGTTTTGGTAATCGGCTCGGGACCTATTGTGATTGGACAAGCCGCAGAGTTCGACTATGCGGGTGCGCAGGCTTGCCGTGTTATGAAAAACGAAGGGGTTAACGTTGTGTTATGTAACTCTAACCCCGCAACCATTATGACGGATAAAGCGCTTGCGGACGAAATCTATCTTGAACCCTTGACGGAAGAAAGCTTAAAACGAATTATTTTGAAAGAAAAGCCGGACAGCTTGCTTGCCTCGCTCGGCGGACAGACTGGTCTTACTATGGGCTGCAAGCTTGCAAAATCGGGCTTTTTAGACGAGCATGGCGTAAAGCTTATCGGCACGAAGCTCGACGCAATCGACCGCTCGGAGGATAGAGAGCTTTTCAAAGAAACGATGGAAAAAATCCATCAACCCTGCGTTCCTTCGGATATCGCTTATACGGTAGAGGAATGCGTTGCGATTGCAAATAAGCTTGGTTATCCCGTTATCATCCGCCCTGCGTACACGCTTGGCGGCGCGGGCGGCGGCGTTGCGTATAACGAAGAGGAGCTCCGCCTTATTTCTCATAACGGCTTGATGCTTTCGCCTATTACGCAGGTACTTATCGAGAAGTATATCGCAGGGTGGAAAGAAATTGAATTTGAGGTTATCCGCGACTGCAAAGGTAACTGCCTTACCGTATGTTCCATGGAAAACGTAGACCCCGTCGGCATCCATACGGGCGACTCCATCGTTGTTGCGCCCGCGGTAACCCTTTCCACAAAGGAATACAACATGCTCCGCGAGGCGGCGCTTGCTATTATTACGGAGCTTGGAATCGAGGGGGGCTGTAACGTACAATTCGCGCTCAATCCCGATTCCTTTGAATATTCGGTTATCGAGGTTAACCCTCGTGTTAGCCGTTCTTCGGCGCTTGCGTCCAAGGCAACGGGCTTCCCGATTGCAAAGGTTACCTCCAAAATCGCTTTGGGATATACCTTGGACGAAATCGTAAACGACGTTACGGGTAACACCTACGCTTGTTTTGAGCCTACCATCGACTACTTAGTTGTTAAAATGCCCAAGTGGCCGTTTGATAAATTCTTATACGCAAAGAGAGAACTGGGTACAAGAATGAAGGCGACAGGGGAAGTTATGTCGATTGGCACTTCCTTTGAAGCGGCGATTATGAAAGCGGTGCGCGGTGCGGAAATCTCCACCAGCACCATGAATTATAAAAAGTTCATCCATTCCACCAAAGAAGAATTGCTTGCTAAGCTTCCTGAAAAAACGGATGAGCGAATTTTTGTTGTATATGCAGCCTTGAAAAAGGGCGTAAGCGTAGATGAAGTATTTGATATCACCAAAATTGACAGATGGTTCTTGAACAAGTTCAAGAATTTGATTGCTTACGAAGAAAAGCTTGCGACGGAGAAATTGACGAGGGAGCTTTACGACGAAGGTAAACGCCTTGGGTACTTGGACAAGGATATCGAGGCATTCAGCGGGCAAAAGATTCCCTATAAAAAGAAAGCCGCTTATAAAATGGTAGATACCTGCGCGGCGGAATTCCCTGCAAAAACCCCGTATTTTTATTCAACCTTCGACCCGTTCGAGCACGATGAGGCAAAGCCTTTCGTTGCTAAGAGCGAGAAAAAGCGCATTGTGGTAATCGGCTCTGGGCCTATCCGTATCGGTCAGGGTATCGAGTTTGATTATTCCTCCGTACACTGTGTTTGGACGCTTAAAGAGCTTGGTTACGAAGTTGCCATTATTAACAATAACCCCGAAACGGTTTCCACTGACTTCGACACGGCGGATAGACTGTATTTCGAGCCCTTGACCCCCGAAGACGTACAGCACGTTTTGGACATTGAAAAGCCGTACGGCGTTATCATTACTTTTGGTGGGCAAACGGCAATTCACCTTTGTTCCTACTTTGCAACCCATGGTATCCGTATTTTGGGTACCTCCGCGGACAGCGTTGACGCGGCTGAGGATAGAGAGCGTTTCGAAGCGCTCCTCGAAAAATATTCCATTCCTCGTCCCAAGGCGCTTACGGTTATGACCAAAGAAGAGGCTCTTGCGGCGGCGCAAAAGCTGGAATATCCCGTATTACTTAGACCTTCCTACGTTATCGGTGGACAAAATATGACGATCGCCTTTACGGAGGAAGATGTCTGCCGTTATATGGACGTTATTTTAGCGCAGGGGATTGAAAACCCCGTACTTTGCGACCAGTATCTCATGGGTACGGAATTGGAAGTTGACGCCATTTCCGACGGAAAGGACGTGCTTATTCCCGGTATCATGCAGCATATTGAACGCACGGGGATTCACTCGGGCGACTCTATTGCAGTATATCCCCCTTATAATTTGGACGATACCATGCTGGAGCGCATTATCGAGGTTTCAACGCAGCTTGCGCTTGAGCTGAAAACTAAGGGGCTTATCAATATTCAATACTTGATTTACCGCGGACAGCTTTACGTTATCGAGGTAAATCCCCGCGCGTCGCGTACCGTGCCTTATATTTCTAAAGTTACGGGCGTACCCATGGTAGAACTTGCTACCAAGATTATCGTAGGGGAAAAGCTTAAAAATCTCGGCTATGGTACAGGATTATATCCTTCCTCGCCGTACGTCGCGGTTAAAGTACCCGTGTTCAGTTTTGAAAAGCTCAACGACGTCAACTCGCAGCTTGGACCTCAAATGAAATCGACGGGTGAAGTGCTTGGTATTGGCAAAACGATTGAAGAGGCAATGTTTAAGGGGCTTGTTTCTGCGGGCTTTAAGATGTGCCATCCCTCTGAAAGACGTCCCGTCGGCGTATACATGACGGTTAACGATCAAGATAAGCTTGACGTGCTTACAATTGCCAAAAAGTTTGGTGATTTGGGCTGTAAAATGTATGCAACTAAGGGCACGGCAAAGGTTATTGAGGATCTTGGCTTCGATTGTACGGTAGTGGAAAGACTTTCCGCAACCGATACGGTGATTAAGCTCATGGACGAAGGAAAAATCGATTATATCGTCTACACGGGCAAGACGGACTTGGAATCCATTAACGACTTCATTCGTTTGCACCATCACGCGATTTTGCTTGGTATCACCGTGCTTACCGCGCTCGATACGGCAAATGCACTCGCAGATATTATTGCAAGTAAATTTACTGAAGATAATACCGAGCTTGTAGATATCAACGCGCTTAGAACGGAAAAACTTAAGCTTAACTTCACTAAAATGCAGTCCTGCGGAAACGACTATATCGTATTCGATAACCGCGACGGTAAGATTACCTGTCCCGAATCGATAGCCGTTAACTACGTCCTGCCTCACTATGGTATCGGCGGGGACGGTATTGCGTTGATTGAGACCTCTAAGGTGGCGGACGCAAAAGTGCGCGTATTTAACCGCGACGGCAAGGAAGCGGCTATGGGCGGTAACGCGGTGCGCTGTATTGGGAAATACCTTTATGAAAAGGGTATCGTGCGTAAAAACGAGATGAAAATCGAGATGGCAAAGCACGTTTTAGACGTAAAGGTCTACTCTTTTAGCGGAAAGGTAAATAGTGCAGCCGTTAATTTAGGGAAAGTAGAGCTTGCAGGCAAGAAAATTCCTTGCGTGTGGGATGAAGAAAAAATCGTAGGCAAAAAGATAAACGTCGGCGGCACGGATTATAACGTTACGCTTGTCAACGTGGGCAACCCGCATTGCGTCGTGTTCACGGATAAGGTAGACGCGGTCAACGTGAAATCGGTTGGGCCTGAATTTGAAAATTGCGAATATTTCCCCGAAGGGATCAATACGGAATTTATCCGCGTAGTCAATAAAGTAACCATTAAGATGCGTGTTTGGGAACGCGGCAGCGGGGAAACCTGGGCTTGCGGTTCGGGCGCATGCGCCGCAGTTGTCGCAGCGGTGCTTGCTGGTTACTGCGATAAGGAGACCAACGTTACGGTCAAACTCCGTGGCGGGGATTTGACGGTGAATTATCATGCGGACGACACTGTGGAGCTTTTGGGTAACGTTAAGACTGTGTACGAAGGCACGTTGGAGATATAAATGGATATTTTTTATGAAGAAAGCTCGATAGCGCAAAACGCTACGAAAGGCGCTAGACGATATAAACTTTTTCATATTCTTTCAATTGTATTGATTGCATTCGGCGTCTTTGCGTTACTTTTGGGGATTAATACTCTTCCCATTGGTTCGGCATGGATTGTATGGGGTATTTTTTGCGCATGGCTTTTCGGAGCAGGGATTTTGTGTTGGCGATTAAAATTGCGGTTTAACGTCAGCTACGACTATTCGTTTGTCTCTGGCGAGCTTAGAATTTCTAAGGTGATCAATATCAATAAAAGAAAGCTTGTTGCAAGAATCGACGCGGAGGATATCATTCAAATCGGCGATTTGGAAAATCCCTCGTTTGCAAGATTAAAAAGCGACCCGACGACTAAAACGGTACTTTGTACTTCGAACGATGAAGCGGTGGAGGGCAAGTTCTTTATGTATATTCTTGCCAACTACGAGGGTAAAAAATTGTTCGTCTTGGAGTGCAGGGAAGAGCTGCTGGTTAATATCTTAAAATTTGCCAAGCGCAGCGTTTTGGAAAGCGACTATATCTCTCAAGAGAAAAAGCGGGCGAAAGCATGATTTATTTAGACAATGCAGCAACGACCAAGCCTTTGGCTATGGCGTTCGAACGCGCGAAAGTATATGCACTAGAAAAATTTTATAACCCTTCCGCATTATACAACGAGGGATATGCAATGCAGGGCGAGCTGAAAAAAGCACGCTCCGCTTTGCTTTGTAAAATAGCGGATGAAACGGCGTTTGAATTTATTTTTACTTCTTGCGGAACGGAGGCGGACAATCAGGCGATTTTTTCCTTTGCACGACGGGGTAACGCCGTAACGACCGCGGGGGAGCACTCCGCTGTTTCGTCGGCTTTTCAGGAGCTTAAAACACGTGGCGTCGCAGAACCACGTTTTGCGCCGCTCGACAAGGATGGTAAGGTAAACGTTGAAAAATTGCTTTCCCTTGTAGACGAAAAAACTAGTTTTGTTTCCGTTATGCACGTTAACAACGAAATCGGTGCGATTAATGATATCAACAAAATCGCTAAGCTTGTAAGGGCGAAAAACCCGCGCGTTATCTTCCATAGCGACGGCGTGCAAGCATACGGTAAAATCCCGTTTCGGCTTGCCAAAGAGGTGGATTTATATTCGGTAAGCGCACATAAGATTGGCGGACTTAAAGGAGTAGGTGGGCTTATTAAGCGTAAATCGTTGACTCTACCCCCGTATTTGATCGGAGGCGGACAGGAAGGGGGCAGAAGAAGCGGTACGGAAAACGTATTCGGTATTAAGCATTTTGAATATGCCGCGGAAGAGAAATTCTCTTCCTTGAAGGCGGATTACGAAAGATTGACCTCTTATCGTGAAACTCTTTGGGAACGCTTAGATAAAGAGGTATATACCCGATTATCTACCGCGGACGGCACGCCTTATATTCTCAGCGTTTCGGCAAAGGGTTTGCGTGGGGAGGTGTTACTCCATATGGCAAACGATAAAGGACTTATCGTAGGTACGGGGTCGGCATGTTCTTCTAATGCAAAAAACCGTTATAGTAAGGTGATTTTAGCCTGCGGTTACGATGAAAAAATAGCGGATGGGGTGCTGAGATTAAGCTTTTGCCCTCAAACAACAGAAGAAGAAATTATAAAGGCGGCGGCAATCTTAAACGAGGTAGGACAAGATTTGTCGCGCCGAATGAAATAAAAGGAACGTAGTAAATGAAAAAGGTCATTATTATACGGTATGGGGAATTATACTTAAAAGGCAAAAACAGGGGGTTTTTCGAGCGTGCGTTTGAAACCAACCTGCGCCGTGCATTAAAAGGCTTTGATGCAGAGCTTATCAAACAAAGCGGGCGTTATCTTGTACAAGATTTTGACGACGACGCGGCGGAAGATATCGTAGAAAAGTTGAAAAAGGTGTTCGGTTTGCACACGCTTAGCATGGCATACGAAACCTCGGCGGATATCAATGATATTTTTGAAGTTGCCAAGCTTTTATGTAAGCAAGAAGGTACTTTTAAGGTGGAATCCCATCGCGGCGATAAAAAGTATCCGTTGACTTCTGTGGAAATTAGTAAAAAACTGGGCGGTATGCTGTTGGATTATGCGAAGGGTAAGCTGTCCGTAGACGTGCATACCCCTTCCTTTACTGTTCGCGTGGATATCCGTGAAGGAAATCGCGCGCTTGTATTTGGAGAATTTATTGAAGGGGCAAACGGTATGCCCGTAGGTACGGCTGGCAAGGGTTTATTGTTGCTTTCCGGCGGAATTGACAGCCCTGTGGCGGGATATATGATGGCAAAACGCGGCATGAACGTCGATTGCTTGCATTTCCATAGCTATCCCTATACAAATATGCAGGCAAAGGAAAAGGTCGTAGAACTTGCCAAAATTTTAGCGGAATACACCTGCGGAACAAAGCTCTATACAGTCAAGGTAACGCATATACAAGAGGCAATCCATGAAAAATGCAAGCCTGAGCTGATGATTACCCTTTTGCGCCGTTTCATGTATCGAATTGCCGAACGCCACGCGCTCCGCATCAACGCCTTGTGTTTGATTACGGGCGAAAGCCTTGGTCAGGTTGCAAGTCAAACGATAGAGGGCATGACCTCCTCTAACTCCGTCGTGGAAAAATTGCCTGTGCTTCGTCCGTTGGTTGGATTTGATAAAAATGAAATTATTGAGCGCTCGGTGAAGATGGGCGCGTACGAAACTTCCATTTTACCGTTCGAGGATTGCTGTACGGTATTCCTGCCCGATTTCCCCGCCATTCGTCCTAAGCTTACTGAAATTTTGAAGGAAGAGGCGAAACTTGACGTAGAGGGATTGATAGCCGAGGCGTTTGAATCGATTGAAAAAATAGACGTTTAATTAAAACGCGTTGCTGAAAAGCAACGCGTTTTTTCTAATACTCCCACCAATCCTTATCAATCATTTCTCGTTCGCTTTGGCTAAGTCCCGGCTTTGTATTCACGGCGGGTAAAGTTACGGGCGTTCCCGAACGCCCCTGATAAATAGGGGTTACGGTGTAGCAGTAAATTTTATTTTTTTCAATGCTTTTATCGACGAACGACGGGATAAATTCACCCTCATAAATAGTAGTATGCGTCGCATAATCGCTTCGTTCAATTTTGTAGGTGTAAAAGCTGGGCGAGGTCTTATCTAGTTCGATAACCACTCCATTATCCGTAAGCTGCAAAATAGGGGGTAAAATGCGTGGATTGCTAAAAAAATCAGCCTTTTTTGTGGGAATTTGCGTAGTTTTGAATAGCTCTTCAAAACGGTATTCCATAGGGGAAAGCTCGTCTGCAAGCAGTAAAGTATGCGTGTCATAGTAGCTTTTTTTGTCCAATGCAACGCTGGTAACGCTTTGCGGCATTTCGAAGTTGGCAATATCTCCGTATTCTTTTTGTAATTGCTCGTTTAACGTAAGCAAAAGATTACAGGGCAAGCCTCCGCCTGTATATTCGATAGTGGAATTATCGGCATTTCCAAGCCATACCCCTACGCAGTCTCTCGTCGTATAAGATATGGCGTATGCGTCGGTATTTCCATTTTTCGTTCCCACCGTACCTGTTTTTGCGGCGATATCAAACGGTAGGGAACGTAGTTTTTTTGCCGTGCCTATTTTTGCTGTGCTTTTGAGCATATCCGTCATAAGATAAGCGGTGTCCTCGTCAAAGACGCGTTTTTCGTTATTACGTTTTTCATAGACGGTGGCAGCGTCTATTTTTAATTTTGTAATAAATCCGCCGCTTCGGTATATTCCGCCCGTTTGTAAAACAGAGTAGGCGGAGGTTATATCCCGCAAAGTATAGCCGTTTTTCATTCCTCCCAAGGCAAGGGCTAACGAGGCGTCGCATTCTTCCGTTTTTAATCCTACTTTTTCAAGATACTCTATGCCTTTTTGTACACCTAAGCTTTGTAGCAGCTTAACGGCGGGGACGTTCAGGCTTTTTTCAACGCAAGCGCGCACGCTGGTATAGCCGTGAAACTTTCCATTGTAATTATCGGGTGAGTATCCTCCAAAATCCACCTTTTCGTCTAATATTGGCGTTGCGGGGGAGATTAAATTTTCCTGTATTGCAGGGGCGTACGTTAAAAGAGGCTTGATTAGGGAACCCGGCAGTCTTTTAATATTCGCTACGGTGGATGCGGCGGCTTTGAACAGGCCAGTTTGTCCGTCCAAAACGATGGCGGTATAATCGCAGTCTTTGACAGCGGAAAGAACTTCCTCTACCTGTGCCTGTAAGTCGGGGTTTAACCCTGTGTAAATTTCTATATTTCCGCCCCAATGCAATTGCTGTTCCTCGGCAATTTTCTCGAACTCGTCAAAGACGAAGCTAAGATAATCTGCGTAACGGTTATTTTTTGTTTGAGAAACGGGCAAGGGGATAGTTAGTGCCTCTTGCCGCTGCGCAGCTGTAATACTCCCGTTTTTCAGCATAGCGGAAAGCACGGTTTGTTTGCGTCTTGCGCAGTTTTCGGGATTTTTGAAAGGGGAATAATTGTTTGGTGATTTGACAAGCCCCGCTAATATCGCGGAATCCGCCAAGGTAAGCTCGGCAGGGGGTTTTCCAAAATAAAATTCCGTCGCGGCGCCTATTCCAAAACAGTTATGTCCAAAATAAATACTGTTGAGGTATTTTTCTAAAATTTCTTCCTTGGAATACTGTTTTTCAAGCTTTCTTGTCAGCTTAAATTCTTTTAATTTTCTTTTAATAGTTTTTTCTTGAGAAAGGTGCGTATTTTTGATAAGCTGTTGAGAAATAGTGGACGCGCCTTCCTTAAAAGAATGGGCTTTTAGATTATTTAATGCCGCCCGCGCCATTCGTCTAATATCAAAGCCGCCGTGTGAAAAAAAACGTTTATCCTCGGTATCCACAAAAGCAAGCTGCGTGTGTTTTGGGATATCCTTCAAAGGAACGTGTTCCTTAAAAGTGGGGGGAAGGGTGCTTTTAATTTGCTCGTTTGCGCAGTCGTACACGGTTATCGTCCGTGTGCTTAAAAGTAGTTTTTCAGGCTGTAGGTGCGCGTCTTTGGTGGCAATGAAATAATAGGTGATGAAAACGCTTCCGCCTATTAAAAGGAAAAATAGAACAAACCGTAATAAATTTCGCAGTATTCTCATAACGGCAGTATTTGCCGTTTTTGGATTTTTATTTGAAAATACTTGCTTTTAAGAAAAAAAAAGAGTATAATATAAAATATTATACTCGGGTAGTATACCCAAAAAGAGAACGCTATGCAAGAAAAATATCACATTGTAACCTACGGTTGCCAAATGAACGTACACGAATCGGAAAAGATAGCGGGGATACTCCGCGCTCTCGGTTATGTGGAAACGTCCAAAAAAGAAGACGCCGATATTATCGTATTTAACACTTGTTGCATTCGGGAAAATGCAGAAAACCATGCTTTTGGCAATATAGGTGCGCTTAAGAAGTTAAAAAGGGAAAAGCCAAAACTCTTGATTGCGGTTGGCGGTTGCATGACGCAGGAAAAAGGGAAAACGGAACTTCTCAAAAAGAAATTTCCTTTTATCGATATCATGTTTGGAACGCTCAATTTGGAAGAACTCGGGAATTTGATTATCCGTAAAAAGGCGCAAAAGAAAAAAGTAATTGAAATTCGTGAAACGGAAGGAGAAATTATTGAATTTACCGACGCGTATCGCACTAGCTATCCCAACGCATGGGTAAATATCACGTATGGTTGCAATAATTTCTGTTCTTATTGCATTGTTCCCTACGTAAGAGGAAGGGAGCGTTCAAGAAGACCCGAATATATTGTAAACGAAGTAAAATCTCTTGTAAAAGAGGGTTACAAAGAAATCACCCTCTTGGGACAAAACGTAAACTCCTACAATGCGGACGGGGTCAATTTCCCTCAGCTCTTGGACGCCGTTGCCTCAATCGAAGGAAATTTTAGATTACGGTTTATGACCAGCCACCCCAAGGATTTTAACGAAGAAGTCGTTAAAGTTATGGAAAAGCACAGAAAAATTTGCAGACTCGTGCATTTGCCTGTTCAATCGGGCTCGAACGACGTACTCAAGGCGATGAATCGACGCTATACCCGCGAGAAGTATTTAGACGAGATAAAAATGTTAAAAGCCCGTTTACCCGAGGCGGAGGTTACCACCGATATTATCGTGGGATTCCCGGGGGAAACGGAAGAGGACTATTTAGCTACGGAAGAACTTGTGAAAGCGGTGGATTTTGCCTCGGCATTTACATTTGTGTATTCTCCACGTCAAGGCACGAAAGCAGCGGAAATGGAAAACCGGGTGCCCGAAAGCGTACAAAAGGAACGCATTATGCGCCTTGTGGTGCTCGTCAACTCGCTTACTCGTAAAAAGTCGGAAAAATACGTAGGCAGAACGGTGGAAATTCTTTGCGAGGACTATGATGAGAAAAAGGGCTTGTATTTAGGCCGCGACGAGTTTGGTAGGATGGGCTATTTTGCAAGCGAAGCGAATCTTGTAGGCGAGCTTGTAAAAGTAAAAATTACCCGTGCAAACGGTATATCGCTGTTTGGCGAAATTGTAAACGATTAAAAGGCAGGATTGAAATTATGGCGCTTTCACAAATGATGACGCACTACCTTTCTATGAAAGAAAAATATAAAGACTGTGTGCTTTTTTACCGTCTTGGAGATTTCTACGAGATGTTTTTTGACGACGCCGTCAAGGTATCCGCGCTGTTAGAGCTTACGCTTACGGGGCGGGATTGCGGCTTGGAAGAACGCGCGCCCATGTGCGGCATTCCCTTTCATGCGGCGGATACGTATATTGCAAAGCTCGTTTCGCTTGGCGAAAAGGTCGCGATTTGCGAACAGCTTTCCGACCCTAAAGCCGGGAAAGGCTTGGTAGAGCGGGACGTCGTGCGCGTGGTTTCCGCAGGTACGGTTACCGAGGATACCATGCTCGAAGAGGGTAAAAATAACTATATCGCGTGCCTTTTCAAATCTCCGGACGGTGTAGCCGCCGCTTGGACGGATATTACGACGGGGGAATTTTTTTGCCAAGAGTTTCTCGGCGATGCGGCAATATACGAGGCTGTAGAATTGCTTGTGAAATTTTCCGTTGCGGAAATTGTTTGTAATGAGGATATGCTTGCGGCGTCTAAAGGGCTTAAAGAGGTGCGACACAATCTTTTGCCTGCGTTTTCTTGTTATTTGCCGTGGGCGTTTAACGTTAAGCGTGCGGAGAAAAATTTGCTTGAGCAGCTCGGTGCAAAATCGCTTGCGGCCTACGGGCTTTCCGGCAAAGATAATTTGATTGCAGCGTCGGGTGCTTTAATCGAATATTTAAGGGAAACGCAAAAACATTCGCTTGCAAACATCAGTTCAGTGAAGCTTATCAATCAAGAAAAATTCATGACGCTAGACGGCAATGCCGTACGCAATTTGGAACTTGTACGAAATAATGCGGAGAATAAAAAATACGGCTCGTTGCTTTGGGTGCTTGATAAAACAAAAACGGGTATGGGTGCGCGTTTGTTGGCGCGTATGCTGTTAGCACCCTTGAAGGATAAAGCCGAAATCGAGTACCGTTTAAGCGGTGTAGAAGAGCTGTATAATGCCTCTGTCATCCGCGTCGGGCTTAGCGAAAATTTACGGGAAATTGGAGATATCGAGCGTTTGGCGGGTAAAATTTCTAATGGAAACTTTACCCCGAGAGATTGTATCGCGCTGAAAAAATCCTTGCAAATATTGCCATCGGTAAAATTTCAGCTTACGGGTTTTTCTTCGTCTATCGTAAAGGATATCGACGAGGGAATTTTAGATATGAAAGAGCTCGCCGACCTTTTAGCTGCGGCAATTGACGAGAATGCGCCCGCCCAGACCAAAGACGGAAAATATATTCGTAAAGGGTTCCATCAAGAATTGGACGAGCTTCGTGATATCCGCGACAAGTCCGCACAAATCTTAGAGGAGATGGAGGCGCGAGAAAAGGAGCGTACGGGCATTAGAACGCTCAAGATTCGTTATAATAAAGTATTTGGGTATTATATTGAGGTTTCTAATTCTTTCAAAGACCAGGTCCCTCAGGAATATATTAGAAAGCAAACCTTGACTACGGGTGAACGATATATCACTGAGGAATTAAAAGTTTTTGAAGAAAAAATTCTTACTAGCCATGAAAAAGCACTGCAAATTGAGGCGCGGCTTTATGCGCAGCTCTTGCAGGTGCTTTCAACAAACATCGAGGGATTGAAAGAAGTTGCCGCCTCTATTGCGTTGTTAGACTGCATTGTATCCTTTGCAACCGTTGCAAAAGAACGCCGTTACGTGCGTCCTAAAATTGTAGAGGCAGGTGAGCCGCTTAAAATCATGGACGGAAGGCATGCTGTTGTAGAGGCGATTTCCAAGGACCGCTTTGTGCCTAACGATACTCTTTTGGACAACGTAGAAAACCGCTGTGCGATTATCACGGGCCCGAATATGGCAGGTAAGAGTACCTATATGCGTCAAGTCGCGCTTATTACGATTATGGCGCATATCGGCGCGTTCGTACCGGCAAAAGCGGCGGAAATCCCGCTCACCGACCGTATCTTCACCCGCGTCGGTGCAAGCGATAATCTCATATTCGATCAAAGTACCTTTATGGTAGAAATGACAGAGGTCGCGACGATTTTACTGCACGCTACCAAGGACAGTTTGTTGATTTTGGACGAGGTTGGCAGAGGTACAAGTACCTACGACGGACTTTCTATTGCTTGGTCGGTTATCGAATACCTCACCGAGCATATTCGCGCAAAAACTTTATTTTCTACCCATTATCACGAACTTACCGAGCTTGAGACAAAGCTGGAGGGTGTAAAAAATTATCGTGTAACCGTTAAAGAATTAAACGGTGCGGTGGTATTTTTGAGAAAGATAGCAAGAGGGGGCGCAAACCGTAGCCTTGGTATCGAAGTTGCGGCGCTTGCAGGTGTACCTAAGGAAGTAACCGCGCGCGCGAAAGGTATTTTGAAAGCGCTTGAAAAGAGTGATATCGCCCGCGGTAAAATCCAAACGGAATGGATAGAAGAGGAAGTCGTCGATGAGAAACAGCTTACGGAGGTAGAGCGTATTTTGGCTGAGGTAGACATGAACACCCTGTCGCCTATGCAAGCGTTTATGTTGGTTAGTGATTTGAAAGATAAAGTAGACGGAGATAGATAAGAATGGCAAAAATCAATATTTTACCCCAAAGCGTATTTAATAGAATTGCGGCTGGCGAGGTCGTAGATAGACCATATTCGGTCGTGAAAGAGCTTGTCGAAAACGCAATCGACGCTGGGGCGACAGAAATTGAAATTTATATTGAAAAAGGGGGAAAGCAGCTTATCCGCGTGGTTGACAACGGTTGCGGGATTGAGCGCGATGATTTACATTCCGCCTTTTTGCCGCATGCAACGAGTAAGATTGCCAAGGCGGAGGATTTAGAAAATATTTTAACCCTCGGCTTCCGCGGTGAGGCGGTGGCATCGATTGCCGCCGTATCCAAAATGACCATCACCTCCAAGACGGAGACGGGAAAATGCTATTCCCTTTCTTCTGATGGCGGTAACCTCGGTTCAATCAGCAAGGCGGCGGGGGATAACGGTACGGACGTTTCCGTGGAGATGCTGTTCTTTAATACGCCCGTACGCTTAAAATTCTTAAAAGCAGATAAGGCTGAGGAGGCGGAAATTACAAACTTTGTGTCTCGCTTTATTCTCAATCGTCCCAACGTTTCGTTTACGTATTACGCGGATGGTAAAAAGGTGTTGCAATCCTTTGGCGGTGGGATTGAAGAGGCGATTGTAGGCGTATACGGTGCGTCGACGCTTTCTCGTTGTTATGAAATCAATGCGGAAAAGCACGGAATACGTATCCGTGGGTATATCGGCGATCAAAATTACTATAAAGCGAATAAAACATACCAAAGTGTATTCTTAAACGGTAGATTTATTCAAAACGGCACGATTTCTTCTGCAATGTCTAATGCTTATTCGGGATATTTGATGAAACGACAATACCCGTTTTACGTTTTATACATCGACATGCCGGCGGAGGTGGTAGACGTCAACGTTCATCCCAATAAATCGGACGTGCGGTTTGCGGATAACGGTATTGTTTACGGGTGCATTTATTCGGTTGTGTCCGCTGTTTTGGACGGGCAGAAAAAGGCGCTTGAGTACGTGGTGCGTCAGCCCTCTTCTACTGTGTACGCCGATGAGGAGATAAAAACGGAGGCGGCGGTTAAAAACGTCGAACCCGCACGGGAGACGCCCGAGCCGACGAATAAAATTTACGGCTTTACCATGCTTTCCTATGAAGAAGCGCAAAAAGAAATTGAGGCTTGTGCACCTGCGTTTACCGCAAAAAAGCAGGGGCTTGAATTGCCCTTTGAAATGCAAAAAAATGAAGAACGGCCTAAGGGATTTATTCCAATGGACGAAATTGGGGAGTATATCCCACCCGAAAATCCAAAATCGCCGAGAAAAACGAAAAAGACGGCGGAAGATTTGCATAAAATGTTCCCCGATTTATATTTCAAACGGAGGGTTTTTGAGGTCCGCGATCCTGCATTTGAACAGGCGCAGCCGCAAGATCAAATTTTGGATTCGTTTGCGGAAAATAAGCGTTATTTAGAAGAACTTGATAAGAAAAACAAACAAAATAAAATCGACGTTTCATCGTGCGTCTATGCAGGTAAGCTTTTCAATACCTATCTTATGTACGAGCGCGGGGACGAGGTATATATTATCGACCAACACGCCGCGCACGAACGATTAATTTTCAATCGCCTTAAAGAGCGCATGCAAAAGAGAAGCGTGCCTCAACAGCCCATGCTTGTGCCGTTTGTGCTTTCCTTAAACGCCTTTGAAAGGGAATTTTTACGTGAGCACTTAGCAGACATCGAGGAGATGGGGTTTGAGCTTATCGAAAATGGAGAAAATGGGTATGCCGTCAATGCGATTCCGCTCGATTTGCAAAACATCGATTTGGGGGCATTTTTCGCAGATATTTTAAGTGATATCAGCGGTTATCGCGCAATCCGCTTGGAGGATATTCTCAAAGATAAACTCGCCTCTGCCGCTTGCAAGGCAGCCGTCAAAGGGGGCATGGATTTGACCAGAGAAGAAATTGACGCGTTGTTTGCGCTTATGGACGGGGATATGGGATTAAAGTGCCCGCACGGTAGACCCGTAGTCGTGAAATTAACCAAAACCGAGCTTGAAAAAATGTTTAAGAGGATTTTATGAGCAAGGTTCTTGTCATTTGCGGGGCGACTGCCTCGGGGAAAACCGCGCTTTCAATAGCCTGTGCTAAAGCCTTAAACGGGGAAATTATTTCCGCCGATTCCTTACTTGTATATAAAGGCTTGGATATCGGCACGGCGAAGCCGAGTTTAGAAGAACGCGAGGGGATTCCTCATCATCTAATCGACGTTGTGGAGCCTACGGAAAGTTTTTCCGTAAGTGATTACGAAAAGGCGGCGTTGCCGATTATAGAAAAGCTGCTTGTACAAGGGAAAACGCCTATTATTTGTGGGGGTACGGGCTTCTATATCAACTCCTTGCTCTACAAAAGCCAGTTTGGCAATATCGGGGCGAACGCTCAAATCCGCGAAAAATACGAAAAGCTCGCCGAAGAGAAGGGCAAGGAATTTTTGCATTTGATTTTGCGTGAAAAAGACCCTGAAAGCGCGGAAAAATTACATTATAACGATACAAAAAGGGTGATTCGCGCTTTGGAAATTTACGAAACGACGGGAAAGGCAAAGTCCTTACAGCAGGACGTACCCGTACCTCGCTTTGATTTTGCTGCGTTTTCTATCGACTATCCAAGAGAAACGCTTTATAATCGCATTAATTCGCGGGTAGACGAAATGTTTCGTCGCGGGTTAGTGGATGAGGTTAAGGGCTTACTTGAAGTCGGGATAACTGAAGATATGCAATGCATGCAGGGCATCGGTTATAAGGAGATTGCCGAGGGCTTGCGTCTTGGTAATACGATGGACGAAATGAAAGAGCTAGTTAAAAAGAATACGCGTAACTATGCAAAACGACAGCAAACCTTTTTTAAGCGTATGCAAAAGCATACCTATCTTTCACCCGATAAAGCAAGCGTGGAAGAAGTGATTAAAGTATTAGGATAAATTATAACGGAGAGAATAATGACGGCAGAACAGCTTATTAAGAAAAGTGAAGAAAGTTTAGTTAAAGAATTTGCTTTTGCAGACGAGGTTAGTCAATTCAACCAAGAAAAGGTTCTTAAAGCATTTAATAATCGTTCCATTGCCTTACGGCACTTTAATCCTACGACCGGTTATGGCTATGGCGACGAGGGTAGATTTGTTTTAGGCGAGGTCTTCGCCGAAGCGTTTGGCGGAGAGGCGGGTATTGTTTCTCCCGCTATCCTTAGCGGTACGCATGCACTCGCGGTTGCGTTGTTTGGGGTATTGAGAACGGGAGATAAGGTGCTTTCCGTAACGGGTATGCCTTACGACACCATTCACGGGGTTATCTTCGGCGAAGGAAACGGCTCGCTTAAAGATTTCGGTATTTCTTTTGACTGTACGCCCTTGACGGAGGTCGGAAAATTTGATTTCGATGCTATCAAACAAGACATGGTACGCCTTGGGGATAACTTAAAAATGATTTATATCCAGCGTTCAAGGGGATATGAGCTTCGCGACGCGCTTTCCGTGGCGGAAATCGGTGAACTTTGTACATTTGTGCGGAATCTTGGCTTTAAGGGCTGTATTTTTGTGGATAACTGCTACGGTGAGTTTGTAGAAAAACAAGAGCCGTGCGAGGTTGGCGCCGACGTTATCGTAGGTTCGCTTATCAAAAATCCCGGGGGCGGGCTGGCGCCTACAGGCGGGTATATCGTGGGGAAGGAAGACTATATCGACTTGATTGGCAAAAGGCTAACCGCGCCTTCTATAGGCAATGAGGTCGGGTCTTACGCATACGGTTATCGACTTTTCTATCAAGGGCTTTTCATGGCGCCTCATACGGTTAATCAAGCGATAAAAGGTAGCCTTGTCATCGGGAAATGTATGGAATTTTTAGGCTATGAGAATTTCCCGAAATTAGACAAAACGCCTGCGGATATCACTCGTGCGATTCGCTTTGATACGGCAAAACAGCTTTGTGATTTTATTCAATCGGTGCAAGAGGCGTCCCCTGTCGATAGTTTCGTTACCTTAGAGCCTTGGGATATGCCTGGATACGATAGCAAGGTTATTATGGCGGCAGGCTGTTTTGTCGAGGGGGCTAGCGTCGAGCTTTCTGCAGACGCGCCCGTAAAGCCGCCTTATACGGCTTACTTCCAAGGCGGGCTTACTTATGAACACTGCAAATATGCCTTAAAGAAAATCTTGTCAAAGCTTATGTAGTATAAGGAGAACTTATAATGAGAAGAATGAGAAGATTGCTTGCCTGCTTGGTTTTAACGCAGTTTGCGCTCTTACCAAGCGTTGCCTTTCAGCGCGCGGAAGCAAATTCCGCGCAACGATACTGGGAAGGGGTGTCTTCTACGGGCGCAATTGTAATGGACGAAGATTGTCCTTTGGAAGTGCAAAGCGAAAAGCTTGTATTTGATATAGGTGAATTTCCCGATTATACCTTAAAGGAAAGTTTTTCGGCGTATTCTTCTAACGTAAGCGCGGAGTACACTTTTTACAATCCTGCAGATTATACGGTACGGGCGACACTTGTTTTTCCTTTTGGTAAAATTCCTTATTGGTATTATGATGGCGAGGCCGTTTCTGGGGATGCGGATAAATACGCTATCACGGTAAACGGAGAAAACGTAGAGAAAAAATTGCGATTTACTTTATCTCCTTTTGCGGGAAATTTTGATATTGAAAAAGATTTGCCTTTGCTCGCAGACGACTATGTGGACAACGAGTTTTACTCTCCTGATTTGTCCGTTACCTGCTATCAATACGAGGTTTCAAATATCGATAAGGACTACAACGACGGCTATGCAATGATGAAGCCCTCGCTAAATCCTGAAAAAAGCCGGATTTGGTTTACGGAAAGCAACGGATGGGAGCTGGATGGCGATACGGCTACTTTAGGTGCTTGGGCAAAAAACGGAACAACTTTCACTGTATATGTCTTTGGGGAGCCCCTTAGTGAGATGCCGAAATGGTCAATTCATCCAAGAGGTGAACGCGAAAGTGTAATAGATGGGACCTTTAGCCTAAAACATACTGCAAAAATGACCTTTGAGCAGTTTATATTTGAGGGATATTTTGCGGAGTATCCAAAAGACAGTGAAATAAACGAAATAGACTGGTATAACGCAATGGTCGTAGCTTTAGATGAAAATACGAATAAAAGCTACGGTGTTATTAATTCTCGTTATCGTCATAATAATATAAAGTATGATTTGATGCGTTGGTATGAGTACGAAATCGAAGTCGCGCCAAAGTCGACCTTGGTAAATAAGGTAACGGCGCCCTTATATCCTACGATTGACGGCGGGTATTCTCCTAATATACATGAATATACCTATTTGCTTTCTCCTGCTAAAACTTGGCGTAAATTCGGTAAGCTGGATATTGAAATACATACCCCGTATTATCTTTTAGAAGATGAATGGGGATTTACCAAGACGGAAACGGGATATGTACTTTCTTTGGACGGTTTGCCTGACAGTGAACTTATTTTCAAGCTTTGCTCGTCGGAAGACCCTGAACCTGTTAGCAATCCTTATGGCTGGTTGTTGTTTTTAGTCTTACTCCCCATGTCTTGCACGGGTTTTATTTTACATGAGGTTGGTTGTTCGGCTGTTATAAGCACTTGCGGGGTATTCGTTCCGCTTATACTTTCCGCAACCGTATTATGGATTAGAAAGAAAAAGTGATCAATAGTCTTTGGCTCGGCTTTTGCCGAGCCTTTTTTTGTGCAAAATTCCGTATACCTGCGACAAGCTTTGAATAGATATAAAGTAGAATTTTATGAAAGGAGAAAAAAATGCGTTTATCAAAGCTTGCAAAATCGGTAGAGGACGGTTGCGTTGTATTCGAAGAGGAATGGGATAGGGAGATTTCCGCTTTGTCGGCAGATAGCAGGAAAAGCGTAAAAAACAGCTTATTTTTTTGTATAAAGGGAGAAAATACCGATTCCCATTTACTCGCCCGCGAGGCGGTACAAAACG
>JAZUQM010000111.1:0-2374 GCA_045605705.1 Candidatus Scatosoma sp. | reverse complement strand
GGGGTAAATCGCTCGTTTATATCCTTTTGTGCGGGCTTGCCGTAGGGCTTGGCATGATGGCAAAGCTGTCGTCGGCGACCATATGCGTCCCGATTGCGGGCATTTTTATTTATGAATTCGTCCGCACCTTAATGAAAAAAGAGGACTCGCTTTCCATTTGGCAAATGATATTGCAGTACGGGCTGTTTTTGCTCATGTGCGCACCCATCGGGCTTTGGTTTCAGGTGTACGCGTATATCCGTTTTGACCAACCGTTCGGCTATGTCTTTGACAACCTCAATCGAAAGCTGTATACGGGGCACCATTCCCTCTTTTCCCGTTTAATTTTTACCTTTGACTTAAACGAGCATATCGGCACCCTTTATTGCCGTCCATTTTCGAAAAATTACAACCTCTTTGCCTATGCGCTGCGTTCGTCCATTTTCGGCGAATTTTCCTATTGGCAAGGGGAAGGGTTTGCCTCTCTTTCGATATTCATCGCGTACACGGTATCCGTCTTGCTCCTTATTGCTTTGGTATACTGCGCGGTATTCTATTTCCAAAAACGCAAAGCAGGGGAGAAGATTTCGCCCCTTTCGCACAAGGAATTACTGTTTGCTTTCCTGCTTGTACAATCGCAGGTGCTTTCGGAAATGTACTTCTATATCAAAATGCCCTACGGATGTACGATGGACTTTAGATATATCATGCCCCTCATCTTGGGGCTTGCATTAACCGTCGGCTACGTGCAAAAAACGCTCGCGCTTGCCGAAGGGAAATTTGCTAAGCTGCTTTCCAATACCCTCTATATCGGTTGTGCGGGCTTGCTTGTAAGCTCTATGCTCTTCTATTGCGTTTGCATTTAAGGAGTTACTATGGAAGAATTACAGAAAGAAAAACAAACGAACAAACAATTATTTTGGGAAATATTCCGCTTTTTAATCGTAGGGGCGACGGCGACCCTTGTGGATTACGCGGTGTTTTATTTGTTCCGTCAATGGCTTTTGCCCGCAAGATTGATTGCAAACGGGACGTGGAACGTCTTTTCGCTTATCATTGCTACGGCTTTTGGCTTTTGTACGGGGCTAATCGTCAATTGGATTTTGTCTATCAAATTTGTTTTTCGCCACGTCAAGGATGAAGAAGAGGCGCGTTCGAGAAAGTCCTTTTTCATCTTCACGGTTATCGGGCTCATCGGTTTAGGCATCACCGAGCTGGGCGTGGTGCTTTTGGTACATATTTTTCCGGAAATTACTCTCTTTGGGGTAACGGAATTTTTGCTGCCGTGGAAGGAATGGCTTGCAAAAGGGATTATGACTTGTGTCGTGCTTGTGTTTAATTACGTGGGCAGAAAGGTCTTTGTATTTAAGTCTTAGCGTATTCGCGTTTAATCGGTAAAAGTATTTCCAAAGTTCTCCTACGGAGAAAAATTTTGAAAATACGGATTTTTTTAAGGAAAGCGTTGACAAAGCCCGTGCAGTTTGGTATAATAAAGAGCGTGGGGGACGAGGTGCTATGAAAGGACGCATTCATTCATTCGAATCATTCGGTACGGTAGACGGACCGGGGATTCGTTTCGTCGTTTTTTTGCAGGGCTGTCCCTTGCGTTGCCAGTACTGCCACAACCCTGACACTTGGGGTGCAGGCGGGGAGGAATACGACGTAGAATCGATTGTAAGCAAGGCGCTCAGGTATAAAAATTACTTTGGCGACAAGGGAGGGGTAACCGTATCGGGCGGCGAACCTCTGCTTCAAATCGATTTTGTTATCGAGCTGTTTAAGGAGCTGAAAGCTAAGGGCGTACACACCTGTGTGGATACTTCAGGTATTACCTTCTGCCCCGAAGACGAAAAATGTGTAAAAAAACACGAGGAGCTTCTTGCGCTTACCGATTTATTTTTGCTGGATATTAAGCATATAGACGACGAGGCTTGTAAAAAGCTTACGGGACATTCAAATAAAAACACCCTTGCTTTTGCAAGCTTTTTAAGCGAGCACGGTAAGAATATGTGGATTCGTCAAGTCCTTGTGCCCGGCATTACCGACGGCGAAGAAAGCTTAAAAAGAACCCGCGCGTTTATCGATACGCTCAAAACGGTGGAGAAGGTGGAGGTGTTGCCTTACCATACTCTCGGCGTGGTGAAGTACGAAAAACTCGGGCTTAGCTATCCCTTGGCAGGTGTACAAGCCCCCGCAAAAGAAAAGGTGGAAAACGCCAAAAGGATTTTACGAAAATGATTACGGTAGACAACTATAAAGAAGAGCTTAAAGGCCTTTGCTGTGTGGAAGTAAGTGGGGAATCCTGTGCCAACTGCTTGACCTTGATGCCGATATTAAAGGATTTATGCTCCGCACGCGGGGATATCCGTTTGGTGCACGTGGAGGCGGACTATTC
>JAZUQM010000110.1:0-3066 GCA_045605705.1 Candidatus Scatosoma sp. | reverse complement strand
CATTTTCGATTTTCTCCTTTATACTTGAATAAAATTTATTTTTCAGGTGAATTATGCTTTATATAATTTTTATAATTAACGTTACTGCTTTTGCTGTCGCAATGAATGATCTTACAAACGAAAAATTCAACTCAATGCTTTGGTTTTGCGTAGTGTCCAATCTTCTTATGCTTGGAAAAATTGCTCTTATGGAAAAGCAATTAAAAGAAAACAAGGCTAATTCAACGCAAGCAAAAATTAAAAATACACCTAACGACAAAAACAGGGAGTAATCCTTGTTTTTTCATTTCACATATAAATCCCCTAATCGGAGGGCGGCGGCTAATCTTTAAAATTAGAACAATCCAGCCGCCTGTACGACATTCCAAAACTCATTGATCGCGCCGTCGTTTCCGTCGTGTTCTTGAAAGTAGATAAGGGAACAATAGAAATATCTTTCAGCTATGGTTGTCTCCTCGCCGCTTTCTACACGTTGACAAATCTCTTGCAGACGCGACCGGGTGTTTGCGAGCTTCTTTTGCCTCGGGCTTTGGTAAATTCCGTTTTCGTTCATCTTTTGCACCTCACCATAAATCGAACAAGTCCGCAACCGCCGCCGCACGTTGTAAAATTTCTTTTCCCCACACGTTCGCTGTCGTTATTCCGATATAACATTCCATCGCCACGCGATAAATTGGATAACCTTTTACCCAACGGAATCGAATATAGTCATATTTTCCGTTTCCGTCAAGCTGATAATACCACATTGTTTTTTCAACGATCGCAATCTGTTTTTCAAGCTTCGATTTTTCGTCTATATATTGCACCAAGGCGCTTTCCAAACCGTCAGAACGACAATTACCGCTGCCCATTGCTCTTGAATAATCCACGGCGCGCACGCTTTCAAAGGAAGCCGCACGCTGTTTCTTTTTATTTTCTTTGTAGCACTTGAACGTCCTTTTGATATACTTTTCTTTATCCGTCATAATACAACTCCGTGAATATGGTATTACCCAACGCAAAACACTATCATCAGAGTGTGTATAAATCGCACCGCTTGGGCGGCGGATAATCAGAACTCATACTCCTCCGTAATATCGTTGACGGGTATAAATTCGATAAAAAGACGCTCGGCATTCATTCCGTCAACTCTTGCTCGTGGAATACAATTCACCACATTCCCTATATCGCAAAGACATTCCCATAAAAGCGTACCACACTCCCAATGGAATTCGGGGGAAACGGTATTTTCCAAAACGGAATAATCTTTTTCGGGATGAATGCAAAAGCGCGATTCAGAAGAATCTGTACTTTGCAACTGCGTCTTATAAGATAAAAGCTCAACGGTAACGTCCAAAAGACTTTTTTTCTCACTCCCGTCTATGGGCTGCGTTATCCGACAACCATCTATCGGCTGCCCCATGACAATGCGTGTGGGCTCTACAAGCTCTATTGTATGAATGAAATAGTTTTCCCCACGAACTTCAACGTCATCAAAGCCAAAATAGCTTTCACTCGATATAATAACGCCGTCTTGAATAAAATCCAAACGATACAAGGAATAATCCTCAAAAGGCGCGCCGCTATCGGAAATCGTTTGCACTTGTCCTGTGTCAAGCTCGGCATCCAAGCGCTCAGTGATTTCTAAGTAATTATAAACGGGCAATTCCACCCATTTGCCATTTTGCACAATATAAAGTTTTGCTGTAATCATTTTTTACTCCTTTATTGATTTTTTGTTTTATAGTAGTTTTCTACGCGTGCGCACGCATGTACATGCCCTTGCGCATTATGCGCGATATATTTTTGCGGTTTATAATTTATCTTGCCAATGCAAAAACCAGTTTATAAGTTTACGCCCTCTTCGTTCATCGGCTTTCCAATAATAATCAATCCACCTCCGCAACGTAAATTTGATAAAGTTTAGAGGTTTTCGAATATGATCGAGATATTCCACATCGTTGTTGATCGCTTCATTATACCTATCGAAAACTGTTTCAATCAATTCTTCCAACCTCTCTTGATCCTCTTTGGGAATAACCGAATAGGGAATTTTGAGTTCCCGTACTTCTTCGTAAATATTCCGTATCTCATCAAGCCGCCGCCCTACTTCCTTAACGTGCATTATTCACCTCGTGATTTGTTTTTTGTGCGACAATAATTTACCAAGCGTTTAATTTCCTGCCTTCACGTAGCAGGTATTCTTCTGATAAATCGCGGTAAGCGTTTGTCAATGCTCCTGCGGAATGTCCTACAAATTCATCTCTTGCGGGAACAGCCACCCCATATTCATCACAACGTGTATAAAAGGTTGTACGCAGGTCGTACAACTTGTGGTTTGGCAACGCGGCAGAAATGTGCCGTCTTAATACCTGCGGAGGAGGCAGCTCGGGAATGCCATCGGCAATATATGGACGAAGTGCATCTATAATGGGTATGCGTTTATACTGAATCTTCCCATTTTTTCGCTTTGAGTTTAAGGCCGTTATGAAATCTCCTTGAATCTTAGCAGTAGAAAGTTCATTAGGACGTAAGCCTGTATATAATGCAATGGCAGCGGCGGTACGGAATAAAGATTCATTTAAAGCAGAAAAAAGGTGCTCTTCTTCATCCCTTGTCAACGCCTTTCCACTTTTTGCGATATGTTTTTGATGTTGTACAATTGCAAGCGGGGATTTTTGAATGATACCGTAGGCAATCGCGCCTTTGAACAATATAGACAGTAACGAATAAATTTCATCGGCGGTTTTACCTTTGCCTTGCAACTGAATACTATGCAATAGCGCTTGGCATTTGTCGGGCGTTATTTTTGTTATATCCATATCCCCAAACGCAGGGAGTATATAACCTTTAAGCCTTCCCAAATCGCACCTATAAGTTTGTGTTGCAACTTTTCCCTTTCGGTGGTTTTCAAAGAAAAATAAGGCAAATTCACGCATTGTATTATGCGAATATGCATTTATTTTTCCTGTGTAGTATTGCTGAATATTTTCGGGTAAGGTTTTTTCCAAAAACTTTCTTTTAGCCTCTGCAAGATCAGTAGAGGAAACCTCAATTTTATATCCGTTGGAGCGATAACGGATCTCA
>JAZUQM010000109.1:0-3065 GCA_045605705.1 Candidatus Scatosoma sp. | reverse complement strand
GGCGTTTTGGATAAGCTTTAAGAGGATATTTTCCACGTCCTCGCCAACGTAGCCCGCCTCGGTGAGCGTGGTCGCGTCCGAAGTGGCAAAGGGCACGTTAAGGATTTTCGCAAGCGTTCTTGCAAGCAAGGTTTTTCCGCTGCCCGTAGGGCCGAGCAGAAGCACGTTGCTCTTTTCGATTTCTACGCCGTCGTCTTGGGTTTTCTTGGATTTCATCGAGGCGTTGATACGCTTATAGTGGTTATATACCGCCACGGAAAGCACCCGCTTTGCTTTATCCTGCCCGACGATATACTCGTCAAGCTCCGCTTTGATTTCCGCAGGTTTTTTAAGGGGAACGTCTTTTTGCGGTTCCTTATCCTCCGCCCATTCGTCGAGCATGGATTTGCATACCTCGATACACTCGTCGCAAATGCAAACGCCGTCGGGCCCGTCGATCATGCGGCGGATTTCATCTCTGTATTTTCCGCAAAAGGAACAGTTTTGATTTTTATTTGCCATTCTATTTAACTCCGTATTTGGAAATAATACGCGCAAATCCGTCAAGATTTGCGCGTCATTCGTTGGCGCTATCGCCGAGAACGATGGATTAGTTTGACGATTTGACGAGGAAAACGCGAAGTGCTTCGCAGGTTTTTTCGTCAAAAAATCAATCGGGTGAGGGAATAGAGCCTCTTATCTTCTCGAAAATACTTTATCGATAAGCCCGTATTTTTGCGCCTCGTCCGCGGACATGTAGTTATCTCTGTCCGTGTCGCGCTCAATCGAGGCGAGATCCCTGCCCGTGTTTTCGGCGAGGATACGGTTGAGCTTTGCTTTCGTGCGAAGAATGTGCTCCGCTTGAATTTTAATATCGCTCGCTTGACCCTGCGCACCGCCGAGGGGCTGGTGGATCATGATTTCCGAGTTAGGCAGAGCATAACGCTTGCCGCGCGCGCCGCTGGAGAGCAAGAACGCACCCATGGACGCAGCCAAACCGATACAAATGGTCGAAACGTCGCATTTGATATAGTTCATGGTGTCGTAAATCGCCATGCCCGAGGACACGCTGCCGCCGGGGGAGTTGATGTACAGGCTGATATCCTTCGTGGGGTCTTTACCCTCAAGATAAATGAGCTGCGCCACAACCGTGTTTGCAACCGCGTCGTTGATTTCGCCGCTTAAGAAGATAATTCTATCGTCCAACAAGCGGGAATATAAATCGTACGAACGCTCGCCCGAGGCGGTGCGTTCTACGACGTAGGGGATTAATACGTTCTTTTCCATTTTTGATGTTTCCTTTATTGAGTGAATTGAAAAGCTGTGCTTTTCATGAATTGGCTTGTGCCGTGAATTGACGGCTTTGCCGTCGTGAATTGCCGACTTCGTCGGCGTTATTGTAATATTTCCACAACGTCTTGCTACGCAAGACAATTCACGTCCCGTAGGGACAATTCACCTAAGTTTCACGTGAACGAAGTTCACAATTCACTTTACTTTACTCTTTCACCATTTCGTTGTTCGCTTTGAGCATATCGAAGAGCTTCGTGATGATGATATCGCTGCGGATATAGTCGAATTGACGGGGATCCATACCCTTTTTATATTCTTCCGTTTCCTTGCCGACGGACGCAGCCTGTTCAGCAACTTTTGCGTTGACTTCCTCTTCGGTTGCCTCGATATTTTCTTCTTTGATGAGCTGAGAAATTACAAGCTGGTTCAAAACGTTCTTCTTTGCCTGCTCTTCGTAATTCTTTCTAAAATCAGCCACGGTAACCTTCAAGAAATCAAGGTAGTCCTGAAGCTTCAAGCCCTGATACATAAGTTGATATTCAAATTTTTGAAGCAAGGAATCGATTTCTCTTTCAATCATCGCTTGAGGGATTTCCGCCTCGGTATTCGCTGCAATTGCTTCCAAAATGCTGTTTTCCGTAGCGTCCTTAGCTCTATTATCCGCCTGCTTTTGCAATCTTTCGGTTACTTTTGCTTTGTAATCGGCTACCGTATCGCTGCCCGTTGCCTCTTTGATAAATTCGTCGGTGAGTTCAGGAAGCTCTTTCGCCTGAATGCTATTGAGCTTAACCGCGAATACTGCGGGTTTGCCTTTGAGGTTTTCCGCTTGATAATTCTCAGGGAACGTTACGTTAACGTCCTTGGTTTCGCCGATGTTCATACCAACGACTTGATCTTCAAAGCCAGGGATGAACTGACCGCTGCCAAGGGTAAGGTCGAAGCCTTCCGCTTCGCCACCGTCAAACTTAACGCCGTCAACCGTGCCAACGAAATCGATATTAACGATATCGCCGTTTTGTGCGGGTCTGTTATCCACAGCCACTTTGCGCGCGTTTCTGTCAAGCACGCGGGAAACTTCCGCGTCCACTTCTTCATCCTTAACATTATACGCGTATTCTTTAATCTTCATACCCTTGTAAGAGGAAATTTTTACCTCGGGCTTAACGGGGGCAACCGCAACCATGGTAACGCCGTCGTCTTCAAGCTTGTCGATAGAAACCTCGGGTTCGCCTACTACGGTGTACTTGTCTTCGATTTTATCAAGGATTTTGCCGTAGTTTTCGGAGAAGAGGAGGTTGAGCGCGTCTTCAAAGAATACGCCCTTGCCGTAAACGCTTTCGATTACGTTTTTAGGTGCTTTGCCTTTACGGAACCCGTTGATAGCAAATCTTGCGCGCGTTTTCATATACGCTTTTTGCTGCGCGTTTTTCCATTCTTCACCGTCGAATTTGATAGTGATTTTTACCGTGCTTTTTTCTGCCGCTTTGGTAGTGTACTTCATAGTTTTTATATCTCCTGCATTTATTGCTAATTTTTAACTTTTACTATTCTAACATATTTTCTAAAGAAAATAAAGCGTTTTTAGCGCGTTTTTATTTACATTTTTCTTTTTTTAGGCTATAATTGATTTATATACGTGAATTGTAAGCACAGCTTACGTGAATTGGCTGCTGCCGTGAATTGAACGCTTTGCGTTCGTGAATTGGCAAGCAAGGCTTGCCGTTATTGTAATATTTCCATAACGTCTTGCACCGCAAGACAATTCACGTCCATAGGACAATTCACCTAAGTTT
>JAZUQM010000108.1:0-6265 GCA_045605705.1 Candidatus Scatosoma sp. | reverse complement strand
ATGGCATCCTCATAATCGCCGCTCATGCCCATGGAAAGGTACTCTACGTCTTTCGATTGCTCCCTTGCCCATTCGTACAAACGCCTCATTTTGCGCGTCAGCTTACGGAGCAGTTCTTCGTTTTCCACGTCAGGCAGCATTGCCATAAAGCCTTTGACGCAAAGCCCTTCCGTTTGGGAAAGACGAAGATAGGTTTCCTTTGCGCTTTCATAAGAATATCCGCCCTTGCTCTCTTCTTCACCGATATTGATTTGAATTAAAATATTCGATACAATCCCTGCGTTTTTAGAACGGCGGGCAAGCTCGCTTGCCAGCTCCTCCCTATCGCAAGAATGATACAAATCGATTTTTCCCAAAAGGTATTTGACCTTATTCGTCTGTAAATGCCCGATAAAATGCCGAGGGCAGGGCAAAAGCAGCTCGTTTTTATCTCGAAATTCCTGCGGTTTATTCTCCGCCACCGCGTCTACCCCCGCCTCTATCGCAGCGTTAATCGCCTCCGCCGTTTGCGTTTTCGTCGCCGCAACCAGCAGCACCCGCTCGCCGTAAGGATTGCCTTTTTGTATTCCGTTTTTAAGCGCGTGAACTCGCGCCTTTATACCTTGTAAATCCATACCATATAGTATATACGTTTCCCCGCATTTTGTCAATTAAAAAAAAGTTGATAATTCCCCCGTTTTTTTTGCGTTTTTCACTTGCTTTTTTCGACAAAAGGGTTTATAATTAATTAAATAGATAAAATCAATAAGGATAATCAATTTTTTTAATGAATACGGAAGAACTTAAAACATTTATCTTTTTATCGAAAGTAAAGAATTTTACAATCGCCGCTGAGCAGCTGTTTGTAGCTCAATCTACCGTTACCAACCGCATTAGCGAGTTGGAAAAAGAGGTTGGCAAAAAACTGTTTTTACGCGGCTCGAAAACGGTGAAACTGACAGAAGCAGGCGAAATTTTCCTGCGCTATGCGGAAAGAATGTTGGAACTCCAAAACACCTCTATCGAAGAGATGAACGCGCTTTCTACCCACTCTAGAAAGTTTTCTATCGGCGCAATTAACGCCACTTACGAGGACCACGTTAAACCGCTTGTCGATAAGTGCTTAAAGGACAATTCAATTACTTCGGTAAAGGTCATGTTGGGGCACTCGCTTGATTTAATTCAACAGCTACAGGATAACATGCTGGATATGGTATTTTCGGCAATCCCCTTAAAGCGCGTTGGGTATAACTGCGACGTCTATGACGTTGACCGTGTGGCGCTCGTCTGCAAAAAGGGCAAAAACGAATACCCCGGCGGCATTACAAAAACACAACTTGCCAAGCTCCCCTATCTTATGTGTGATTTCACCCTTTCGGAAACGGGGGTATTTATCCGCTCTCTTTTCCCGAAGAATCACATCTTCCGCTTGGAAGTGGATAACTCCTCTAAGCTCTTGCCCTACTTAGAAAACGGTTTGGGATACTCTTTCCTGCCCTATAAGTTCGTCAAGGACAAAATTGAGGACGGAACTTTGGAAGAGGTTGCCCTGAAAGACTTCACCGCCCCCAACGTTACTACATATTTATTGTATAGACAGGATTACGACGTAAGCCGTTTCTTGGAAAATAAATTTGAATAATGAACATGGAAAAACACGCCGAGAGGCGTGTTTTTTGTTGAATAAAGAAAATTCGCTATTTCTTCAAATTGAGTTGAATTTCTTCTTTTTCCTCAAACAATATTTGTTGAATTTCAATAATAGCA
Organism: Candidatus Scatosoma sp.; assembly: GCA_045605705.1. Lineage (GTDB taxonomy): Bacteria > Bacillota > Clostridia > Christensenellales > Borkfalkiaceae > Scatosoma. Next base: position 4,519 of record JAZUQM010000108.1, on the reverse strand, counting down.
TCTAATATCCCATTTAGTTTTTTCTTTGCTACATCATCCCGAAATCCTCTAATGGCATAATTGCTTCTCCAAAACTCGCATTGACAATGTTTATCTACCTCTTCTTTCTTTTTACGACATAAACCGTAATCCAACTTATCAAAGTGGCATAACCCTTTTGTATAATACGCTTTGTAATTCCCACAATTCCAGCACGCCTTGTTCTTCCGTTCCATAATGTTCTCCTTTTTGTTAATATCGAAAATCGATATATTAATTATAACGTATCGTTTTTCGATTGTCAATCGTTTTTCGATATCTTTTTGTGTATAATCTAAGATATGAAAGCTTTTGGTGAAATCTTAAAAGAATTAAGAATAGAAAAAGGACTTACTCAAAAAGCCCTCGCGCAAGAATTATCCGTTTCTATCCCCACGCTTTCGCACTGGGAATGTGGGTATCAAGAGCCATCTTTTAAGGATTTGATTACGTTATGCAAATATTTTGACGTGTCGGCAGACTATTTGCTTGGATTAAGCGATTAGTTAAGCGGACAGGGATATTTTGTGCATGACATACGCCTTGCGGCGATGATATCTTTGCCTACGACGAAATTACATACCAAGCCTTTCGTCTTGGATAAAAACGACCTAACTCGAATAATTCGAATTAGGTCGTTTTTGGTGGAGATAAGCGGATTTTGGCTGCGCCAAAGCGTCGTCGCACCGCTGAGCTAGCGGAAGTAATAAGCGTTTCTTTGCGGATGCTCCTCGCGCGAACCGCTGAACACCTCAACGAACCGAGCGGTCGCTTATCTCCGCCGCACAAAAAAAAGGACGGCGCATGCCGTCCCTTGTGTGGTGGAGATAAGCGGATTCGAACCGCTGGCCTCCTCGTTGCGAACGAGGCGCTCTACCAACTGAGCCATATCCCCGAGAACGTTTTTATTATATAGCATTTTCTACACTTTGTCAACGATTTTTTATAAAAAAATAAGAAAGTTTGTATTTCAACTTGCATTTTTTCTTAATCTGCATTATAATGGAAGCGTTTGAGGATAAAAAATCATGCGAAACTGGTTGAAAAATAAAACGATTGTGCTCACGGGCGCATCGGGCGGTATCGGTAGAGAGCTTACCAAGCTCCTTGTGCAAAAATACGGCGCAAACGTTATCGGCATCGGCAGAAACGAAGAAAAAATGCTTTCTCTTGCAGCAGAATTGCAGGAAAACGCCACTCGTTTTTCCTATCGCCTCTTCGACGTAGCGGATAAACAAGCTTGGCAGGATTTTGCCGAAGAACTACAAGGCACGAATATTCGCCCTGCCCTTTTAATCAATAACGCGGGGGTATTCCCCTCCTTTTCTAAAGCTTGCGACATGTCCGCTGAAAGTGTAGAACGCGTTTTAAGCGTAAACTTCTTTTCTGCGGTATATGCGGAAAAAGCGCTTTCCCCTTTACTTATCGGCGAGGGCAAGGATAAGCCTGCCATTGTCAACGTAGCCTCTTCCGCAGCTCTTTGTACAGTCGTAGGCACTTCGGCGTATTCGGCAAGCAAAGCAGCCCTGAAATCCTACACCGAGGCAATGCAATTAGAAGAACGCGGGAAAAAGTACATCGGGTTAATTTGCCCCGGCACGACGGCAACCGACCTATTTAGAAACGACGATTCAACCAAAGACAGCGCGCTGTATCTCATCGCTATGCCCGCCAAAAAAATGGCAAAGAAAATCGCGAGAAAAATCCTCAAAAAACGCAAACGCGCCGTACTTGGGTGGGATGCAAAAGCCATGAGCTTTATGGCGCGGCTCGCTCCCGTTCGTGGCGTTGGATTGATTTGTCGGGTAATGAAAGCTTCTCATTCCAAAGTATTTAATAAGGTATTTGACTATAAAAATAAAACGAATAAGCAGGATTAAACTATGAAACCATTTGAAAAAATGACGAAAGGCGAGGTGCTCGTCTTCTGCCTCATGACGGTGTGTTCGGGGCTGGTAATCGGTATCGGGGGCACGGCGTCCTTGCTTGCCAACAATCTGTACGGTGTTTGGGGGAAGCTTATAGGCGGCCTGCTCTTCTCCTTAGGTATTTTCGCTATCGTCGTATACGAAATGAGGCTATTTACAGGCATGGTTGCCGATATCCCGAAAATGGGCTGGAAAAACACCTGGAAGTTGCCTGTATGTTTCCTTGGTAACACCTTGGGCGTCCTTATCGTAGCCGTTATCGCGGAAGATTGCTTTGCAGGAGAAACGGTGAGTGCGCAAGCTCAAGCCCTTATGCAGTCCAAGTTTAGCGCGGACGGATGGGCGTTGAAAGCGTTCGCATCCTCTATCTTATGCGGAGGCTTAATCACCCTTTCCGTATGGTCGCCAAAGTATGCACCCAAAAAAGGCTTAAGCCCGACCATGGGCGTTATGTTCCCTATCGTTGTGTTTGCTTTTTGCGGGTTTGACCACTCGGTTGCAAATATGTTGTACCTGTATTTCTTCGGCGAACTTTCTTGGCGGGTTACGGGCTACGTACTCATTACGATAGCAGGCAATATCATCGGTGGAACGATATTACCCCTCATCTCCCTCGTTAGAGAGCATACGCAAAAGGAAAAAGAATAAACTTAAGGGAAAGGCAACCGCCTTTCCCTTATCTTTTTAGTTACAGAAAAAGTCCGTAGACTCCGCGGCGTCGGGTTTTCTACCCACTGAAGTATTATCCTGACGGCGATTGCGAAGTTCTGGCACGGGCGAGGGTGCGACTTGGAATCGATAGTCTGCCCCTCTTCTTCTAATGAAATCGGTGATAACGTTATGCGAAGCGACGATTTGCGTAGTAGGATTGACAACCTCTTGAAAACGGAAGAAATCGGCGTTTTCCTTTAACGCGCTTACCTTGACGTAGTCCTCGCGCTTCGAGGTATACTGCACCGTTTCGCCTAAAATCTTCCGCACGTAATCGATATTCTCGTGCAAGGAAATGGGTGCAGGGAATTCTCCGCAAGCAATCACCTCTTGCCAATCCTTTTTTTCGTATTTCTTCAAAAGCTCCGCCGCCTTATGCAAGTGCGCGATTTCGATTGCCAAGTTCTCCTCCCAAAGGGATTTGACGTAACGGTTTGTTTCCGTCATATAACAAGACCAGTACAAATAACACTCGCAATACTCATGCCAAAGGAGCATTTCCAACCACGTTGCGTTGGGGTCCATTAGGCTTTCGTACTGCGTAACGTGCTCCTCTTCCACCAAGGCAATTTCCTTATATAAATTTCTGCCGATATCCGAGTACGCAAAGTTGGTTACGTTCATATAATAGTTCATGGTTTGCTGCTCGGCAGCGGTAATAATCATGGTCGAAAGCACCGTTTGTACCTCCGCCGTCTTTGCGCTGATATTACGCTTGACGTTATCCATAGGATAACGGTGGTGAGAAATCGTAGGTCTTCCCGGCATGATTTCCGTATACCTGCCAACGAGCCATTCGGCGGCTAAGCCTTGCTCCATTTCCAAAAGATTTGCATATCTGTACAAGTGGTCAAAGTCCTCTAAAAGGGCGAAATCGAGCGCCGTTTTTACGTTGCAATCTAACTCCCGCTTGGCAAGCTCCGCCGTTAAATCCACGGCAAGCTGCTCATACGAAATGGTATGCTCTAAAATACTCTCGTTGGCGGGTTTGAGCAAGGAAATTTTAATTTGCTGTTGCTTTTCAATATAACGCGTCAACGCTAAATCCCGACGCAAGTCGTTATCGTCCGTATGGCGAGCGCATTGATGGGAAAACCACTGCGCCTCAAACTCCGTTCCGTTCATAAGAATGATTCGGGTTTTGGTGTAGGGGTCCACTTCGCGCTTATGATAAGGCTTAGGTGTGAGCTGTTTCCAGTTTTGCAGGGCACTTTCTAGGTTTATGGGTTTTTCTTCAAAAGGGTTCATGGGCAACTACTCCTTATTTTTATATCCTTATTAGAGTATGCCCGAAAGAAATTTTTTGTATACGAAAAAATCAGGCGTCGCCGCCTGATTTTTGTTTTTATTCCACTATATCTAATACCAACGGTTCTTGGCTTGGCTTTTCTTCACCGATTATCGTTGCCTCAAGAAGTTTTTTCTCGGCAGCGGCAAAGCGATCTTCCCGCTCCGCATAAAGCGTTGCAATCGGGTCGCCCGCGTTCACAAAATCCCCCGTCTTGGCGCGAAGGTAGATACCCGCCGACATATCAATAACGTCCTCTTTCGTATTTCTGCCCGCGCCTAAGAGCAAGCTTGCCACGCCGTAGCTTTCGGTGTTCACCTTGACAACGTACCCGCTCGTTTTTGCGCGTACCGTATACTCGTATTTGGCTTTGGGGAAGTATTCGGGGTGTAAAATCCATTCCTTATCCCCGCCTTGTGCCTCGACCATGTCTGCAAACGTATTGAGTGCCGTTCTGTCCTCGATAGCGCCGCGTACCATACGCTCGCATTCGGCATAGCTGCCTTTTTCCGCAAGCTCCAAAATATGCGCGGCGAGCGCAACGCAAAGCTCCGTTAAATCCTCAGGGCCTTGA
>JAZUQM010000107.1:0-19463 GCA_045605705.1 Candidatus Scatosoma sp. | reverse complement strand
CGTGACTTCCGTTTTGCACGAAAGATCGCAAGAGGGCACGGACGTCAACGGTTGCTTCTTGCGTATCGAGCTGGAAACGCGCAACCACGAGCATATCCGTGAGATTAAGCAAGCGCTCAAAGATTTTGGATTTAAATTGATTGGTTAAGGAGAATAAAATCATGGCAGAACTTAAAAAAGTATCGACGGACAAAGCGCCCGCGGCGATCGGGCCTTACTCTCAGGCGATCGTGATCAAAGACATGGTATTCACGTCGGGGCAAATTCCCATTAATCCCGCCAACGGAAACGTGGAGGCGGAGGGTATTGAAGCGCAGGCAGAACAAGTCATGAAAAACCTCGGCGAAGTGTTAAAAGCGGCGGGAAGCGGCTTTGAGAAAGCGGTCAAGACCACCTGCTTTTTGGCAAATATGGACGATTTTGCGGCGTTTAACGGCGTGTACGGTAAGTATTTCACCACCAAGCCTGCAAGAAGCTGCGTAGCGGTAAAAACCCTGCCTAAAAACGTTTTGGTAGAGGTTGAAGTTATCGCAACTTTATAAAAGACGATAAACGAAAAACTCCCTTGGGACTTTCCAAGGGAGTTTTTGTATGTCAAATAATATTATTCTTCTTTTTGGGTATCATGCTTGGTGGCAGGTATTTTCATGGAAATAAGGAACAGCACCAAACCGATTGCAAAGAGAACGGGCAGGGGGATAAGATTGATATTAATCCAGGTCGCTTCGGAAAGGGGATAGAAAAGTCCCAAAAGGCTGGTCAAGCCAAGCCCTAAAATTGCGGCGCTCTTGCCGAAGATATCGTAAATCCCGAAAAATTCGCCCGTCTTGTCCGCAGGGATAAGCTTGGTGAAATAGGAACGGGACATGGCTTGTACGCCGCCTTGGAACATACCTACCGAGATAACGAGTATCCAACACTGCCATTCCTGTCTAAGGAATACGGTAAATACGCCGATAGCGGTGTATGCGGAGATGGCTACAAGCAAAAGCTTTTCGCAAGGCACTTTTGCTGCAAGCTTGCCAAAAATCAAGGCGCAAGGGAAAGCAACAAACTGCGTCGCAAATAGCATGATAACGAGTTTTACTTGGTCAAAACCAAGGTCGGTACCAAGCGCCGTTGCCATTTTAATAATGGTATGTACACCATCGATATAGAAGAAGAACGCGATAAGGAAAACGAGCGCTTTTCTATTCTTTTTGAATTCCCCAAAGATAGAGCCAAGGCGCTTAAAGGTTTCCTTTACAGGGTGTTCGGGACGGGGCATGAAGTTTCTTTGCTCGTAATTTTTCAATAGGGGCAGGGTAAAGAACAGCCACCAAGCCGCCGTAATTAAGCACCCAATTGTAAACGCGTAGCCCTCGAACCATTCAAGTCCGGGAACCATGGTGCCGAGTACGTAGGCAATAAGGCAAAACGCAAAGGGAATACAACTGCAAATATACCCCCAAGCAAAGCCGTTTGCCGAAACCCTGTGCATATTCTCATCCGTGGTAATATCGTTGAGCATGGAATCGTAGAAAACGTTTGCCGAGGCAAAGCCTACTTCCGTAATAATATATACGACTAAGAATAAAATGCCCGCGATTGTAAACTTAGAGATAAAAGAGAACAGCGACAGCAACGCACAGCTTATAATGCCGATAAGGGCAAAGGTCATAAATACCGTTTTCTTTTTACTGAAATCCGCGTACGTACCGAGGATGGGGCAAAGGAATACGGCGATTACCGTTACGATAACGTTGGTAAAGCCCCACACGGACGAAAGGTTGTCCGACGGCGAAAGGTACTTAAAGTACAAGGATAAAAGGGCTGTAGCGAGCATAACGTAGGCGGAGTTTGCCACGTCGTAGAGTATCCAGCTCTTTTCCTTTTTGGTAAAGGGGGCTTGCTTTGCAGTTTCTTGCATGTTAGATTTCCTCCGTTTGTATAATACCGCTAAAATTATAGCGGAAGAGCTCGTTTTCAAGTTGACCCGCTTTTACAAAGTCGGGCAAATTTTCAAAAAATTCTTTGATAAGCGCGGTTGCCTTAGGAATGGCTAAGACGAACTTCTCTTTCAAGGTATCCAAAAGGGGCGCAAAGTGCGGGTCGTCCTTTTTATGAATAAACATATCCCCAAACTTTCGCTCCATACCTGCTACCCTCAAAACCAAATGCGCAAAGCCATGGAAGAGTTCACACTTCAAAGAGAACAAGCGGTTGATTTTCCGCATGGTCTTTATCGAACGGGCGATAGGCGCTTCGTCCACGCCAAGGGCCAGGCAAACTGCCTCTTTCGTTCCGTTTTTATCCAAAATAGGGGTGGCGGTGTTGTACCCGCGGATGGGTTTTCCGTCCTCTCTAAGCCAAGCCTTATCTAGCTCCGATTCAATCTTGCCGTGGGTGATATACTCGGTTGAATTGCCGTCGATATAGGGGTGGCAGATAACGTCCAAAGTAAAGTGGCACAAGAACCCGCAAAGATAAGCGCAAAATGCGCCGTGGGCGGTAAAAAGCGTCTTCAAATCCTCGCTTGTTTCCAGCAGTTTTTTTGCTTGTTCAAGGAAAAACTGATTTCCCGAATAGGTATGCAAGGTTGTACCGAACGCGCGGAGCGCGTTTTTCTTCATAGGTCGGTGATAAAACAAAATATCAGGGCCTTGCGTACCGAGGGCAAATGCCTCGGGGTATTTTTCGATGATTTCTTGGTATGCGGAGGGCAGGGTGCTTTTTACTTTCTCGCCAAACCGCAAATGTGTATATAACGCGGGCATAAATATCTCCTCATTATTCATTATAACATATATTTGCATAAAAAGAAAGCGTACAAGGGGGCAAAGTTGGGATTTTTTTCGCGAATGAAAGCCCTAAAAAGCGCGAATACTATAACAAACGGCTATACCATGTACGCGTTGAAAAATAAACAGGCGTACCATGTACGCGTTGAAATAAGTGAGGGCGAATGTTAAATCGGCAGGAAAACGAGGTTATGAACGCGGTATACTCCCTTTGTCATGAAAAGGGGGTGTGCTTAATTTCGCCTGAAGAGCTGATTTCCCTGCTTCCGCCAAGGAGAAAATATACCGAGGATAAGTTGGAGAAGATTTTAGGTGAGCTTGCCTTGGATAACTACTTTGAGCTGCTTTCCTCAGAACGGAAAGGGGAGAAAATGTACGTGATATCCTTGCGCCCCGTCGGTTACGCTTTCAAACGGTGCTTTGTGCAAATGCGGCGAGGGGTAGCCATGAAATTCGTATGGGCGATTGCCTCGGCAATAGTGGCATTTCTTGTGGGACTATTGCTTAAACGGATATTTTAGAAAAATATCCGTTTATTTTCTTTACATTTTCGTCAAAATATGCTATAATATAAACAAATGTTTGTAAAAGCAAAGGAGGGCGTAAAAGGTGGAATTTAAGTTACACGCGCCGTTTGCGCCGACGGGGGATCAGCCGCAGGCGATTGAAAAGCTCACGGAAGGGGTTTTAGACGGAATCCGTACGCAGGTACTCGTCGGGGTTACGGGCAGCGGCAAGACGTTTACCATGGCGAACGTGATTAAGAACGTGAATAGACCCACCCTTGTCATTGCGCACAACAAAACGCTTGCTGCGCAGCTTTGCAACGAGTTTCGGGAGTTTTTTCCTGAAAACCGCGTGGAGTATTTCGTTTCCTACTACGATTACTACCAACCTGAAAGCTATATTCCCTCGACGGATACCTATATCGAAAAAGATTTGAGTATGAACGACGAGATAGATAAGCTGAGAAACAGCGCGACGGGCGCGCTGATGGAGCGCGAGGACGTTATCGTAGTAGCGTCCGTGTCCTGTATCTACGGCTTGGGCGCGCCTGAGGAATATTTCCGTCTGTCCATTTCCCTGCGTCCCGGAATGGAATGGGAGCGCAACGCGCTTATGCGCAAGCTTATTGAATTACAGTACGCAAGAAACGACACCGATTTCAAGCGTTCGACCTTCCGCGTGAGAGGGGACGCTTTGGAAATTTTCCCTGCGTCAAGCTCGGAAGTCGCTATCCGCGTGGAATTTTTTGGGGACGAGATAGAAAAAATTTACGAGGTAGAGTCGCTCACGGGGAACCGTCTTAACGAGCTTTCGCACGTGGCGATATTCCCCGCCAGCCAGTACGCCGTGGGCACGGAGAAGCTCAAAGGCGCGCTCGCCATGATTGAAGAGGATTTGCAAGGGGAAGTCCGCGCGTTTGAGGAGAGCGGTAAAATTTTAGAGGCGCAAAGACTCAAACAGCGCACCGAGCACGACTTGGAAATGATGCGGGAAATCGGGTATTGCAGCGGGATTGAAAATTACAGCCGTTATTTCGACGGCAGAAGTCCCGGAGAGCCGTCCTTTACCCTGCTTGATTATTTCCCGTCAGGGAACTTTCTCGTCTTTATCGACGAGAGCCACATGACCATTCCGCAAATCCGTGCCATGTACCACGGGGATTTATCGAGAAAGAAAAATCTTGTCGAGTATGGGTTTAGAATGCGGTCGGCGTACGATAACCGCCCGTTAACCTTTGCCGAGTTCGACGCCCGTATCCCACAAATGGTATGCGTTTCGGCAACCCCCGCGCCTTATGAATTGGAACAGGCGGGGCAAAAGGTGGAACAGCTCATTCGCCCGACGGGCTTACTTGACCCCATTATCACGGTAAAACCCACGAGAGGGCAGATAGACGATTTGCTTTCGCAAATCAAAATTACGGTAAACGAGGGGGGCAGGGTTTTGATTACCACCCTCACCAAGCGCATGGCAGAGGAGCTTACCGACTATCTAAAAGAACATTCCGTTAAGGTGAAATACATGCATAGCGACATTGACACCTTAGAGCGCGTGGATATCGTCAACGGCTTGCGTTTAGGAGAATTCGACGTGCTTTGCGGAATAAATTTGCTGCGTGAGGGGTTGGATATGCCCGAGGTCAAGCTTGTGGCGATCTTGGACGCGGATAAGGAAGGCTTCCTGCGCAGTGAAACCTCGCTCATTCAAACGATAGGCAGAGCCGCGCGAAACAGCGAGGGCAGGGTCATCATGTACGCGGACGTTATCACGGACAGCATGAAACGCGCAATCGGGGAAACCGAACGCAGAAGGGCGGTGCAGGACGAGTACAACAAGGCGCACGGCATCACGCCGAAAACGATTATCAAAGAGGTCAAGTCCACCTTGAATATCACCAAGAAAAAGACGGACGACGACATTAAGATGAAGGATATTCCCGATGAGATTGAAAAGCTCAAGGCGCTCATGAAGGTGGCAAGCGGACAGCTTGATTTTGAGAGGGCGATTGAAATCCGCGAAAAGATAGCTGAGCTGAAAATGCGGCTTAGAAAGGCGCAAAAGTAAATACAAGCCTACCATGTATTAGGTAAAAGGTAAATAACCTGACGAGAGTCGAACTCGAAAGGTTTTAACGGCAAAAAATGGCTGGATACTTCGTTGGGCTTCTTGACAATACTTGGGTATTGTCTGCGAAGTCCGCCTTGTCTGCATCTCATTTTTTGCTTGTAAAAACTGCGCAGCACCTTAAAAGAAATATTTTTCAGCAGATTTTGGCGAAGGTGGGCGCAGTTGTATAGAAATACTACAAGAACGCATTTGACGGAAGATGCGAAAAATAAACTTTTAAGGCTTGCGAGCTCGACTCGCGTCAGGTTAAACTATGCAAGAAAATATCGTAATTAAAGGTGCAAAAGAGAATAACTTAAAGAATATCGACGTAACCATTCCCAGAAACAAGCTCACGGTTTTAACGGGACTTTCGGGGAGCGGGAAATCCACGCTTGCCTTCGATACCGTGTTTGCCGAGGGGCAAAGACGGTACGTGGAAAGCCTGTCCTCGTACGCCCGTCAATTCTTGGGGCAAATGGAAAAGCCCGACGTGGAAAGTATCGAGGGGCTTTCGCCCGCCATTTCCATTGACCAAAAAACGACTTCGCGCAACCCCCGTTCGACGGTGGGAACGGTAACGGAGATTTACGACTATTTCCGTTTGCTGTTCGCGCGTATCGGCGTACCGCACTGTCCTAAGTGCGGGCGGGAAATCCGCCGTCAAACGGTGGACGAGATTTGCGATAGGGTCATGGCAATGCCCGAGGGGAGTAAAATCCTCGTCAACGCACCCGTAGTGCGTGGGCGTAAGGGCGAGTACGTAAAGGAATTGAACGGCTTTAAGAAAAGCGGGTTCGGCAGGGTGAAAATAGACGGTATCGTTTACGATTTGCAAGAGGAAATCAAGCTGGAAAAGAATATCAAGCACAACATTTCCGTGGTGGTAGACAGGCTTATCGTAAAACCCACCGTGCAAAAGCGTTTGACGGACAGCTTGGAAACGGCGTTAAAGCTCGCGGATGGGCTTGTGGTGATTGATTGCGAGGGAAAAGAGGATTTATATTCCGTCAACTACGCCTGCCCCGACTGCGGGATTTCCATTGAGGAAATCGAGCCGAGAATATTTTCGTTTAATACCGTGTACGGTGCTTGCCCGTCCTGTTCAGGGTTGGGGTTCAAGCAATTCGTTGACCCTGACCTGATTTGCCCCGACAAAAATAAGACCTTGCGCGAGGGCGCTATGAAGGTTACGGGTTGGAGCTTGGGTTCGTCGTCCATGGCGCTTATGGAGCTTTCCGCGCTTGCCAAGGCGTATCGTTTTTCCTTGGACGTGCCTGTCAAGGACTTGCCCGAGGGCGTGTACGAGATTTTAATGTACGGCGCGGACGAGGCGGTGGATATGGCGTATCAAACCCGCTCCTTTTCAGGGAGTTTCAAAAAGACGTGGGAGGGGTACGTCAATAACCTGCAACGTAGGTACGGCACAACAACCTCGGACGGGGTCAAGAGTGAAATTGAACGCTTAATGCGGGCTGCGCCCTGCAACGTTTGTAACGGCAAACGCTTGAAGAAAGAGGCGCTTGCGGTGCGTGTGGGCGGAAAGAATATTTGGGAAGTTTGCGAAATGTCCGTGGATAAGCTTTGCGAGTTTATGGACGGGTTAAAGGAAACCTTGAGCGAAACCGAGCATAGGATTGCGGACGCAATTATCAAGGAAATCAATAACCGTTTGGGCTTTTTAAGAAACGTAGGCTTGAACTATTTGACCCTTGCACGCACGGCGGTAACGCTGTCGGGCGGGGAGAGTCAGCGTATCCGTTTGGCGACCCAAATCGGCAGCGCGCTCACGGGCGTGTTGTATATTTTGGACGAACCGAGTATCGGCTTGCACCAACGGGATAACGAAAAACTGCTCAATTCCTTGAAAGGGCTTAGAGATTTAGGGAATACCCTGCTCGTTGTCGAGCACGACGAGGATACGATAAAAGCCGCCGATTATATCGTGGATATCGGTCCTAAGGCGGGCGTTCACGGCGGGGAAGTCGTGGCGTGCGGAACACAGGAAGAAATTATGCAAGAGCCTCGCTCCATCACGGGCGATTATTTGGCGGGAAGAAGAAAGATAGAAACCCCTCTTGTTCGCGCAACGCCTACCGATAAGTGGTTCAAGGTGTACGGCTGTCAGCAAAACAATCTCAAAAATATCGACGTAAGCGTACCCGTGGGGTTAATTACCGCAGTAACGGGTGTATCGGGGAGCGGAAAATCGAGCTTTGTCAACGAAATCGTGTACCCCATGCTCGCGAATATGCACAACGGCGCGAAACATGCGCAGGGCAAGTACGATAGAGCCGAGGGCGCGGAATATTTCGATAAGGTTATCGCTATCGACCAGTCCCCGATAGGCAGAACGCCAAGGAGCAATCCCGCAACGTATACGGGCGTTTTTAACGCCATTCGCGATTTGTTTGCTATGTCCCCCGATGCGAAAGAAAGGGGCTACAAGGCAGGCAGGTTCTCGTTCAACGTATCGGGAGGCAGGTGCGAGCACTGTTTTGGCGACGGGATTATCAAGATAGAAATGCACTTCTTGCCCGACATTTTCGTGCCTTGCGAGGTGTGCGGAGGGAAACGCTACAACCGCGAAACCTTGGAGGTTAAGTACAAGGGCAAGAGTATCGCGGACGTTTTGGATATGACGGTGGAAGAGGCTTGCGAGTTCTTCAAGCCCGTGCCGAGTATTTATAATAAGATAAAGACGTTAAACGACGTAGGGCTTGGCTATATCAAGCTTGGGCAAAGCTCCACCACCCTTTCAGGGGGCGAGGCGCAACGCGTCAAGCTCGCTACCGAGCTTGCCAAACGCTCCACGGGGAAGACCATGTATATCTTGGACGAGCCGACAACGGGCTTGCATACCTACGACGTGGATAAGCTGTTAAAGATTTTGTTACAGCTTAGGGGCAACGGCAATACCGTGCTTGTTATCGAGCATAATTTAGACGTCATTAAAACGGCGGACTATATTATCGATTTAGGACCCGAGGGAGGCAACGGCGGGGGTACAATCGTTTGCGAGGGTACGCCCGAGGAAGTGGCAAAGGTCGAAAGCAGCTATACAGGACAATTCCTTAAAAAGACAATTCCTTAAAAAGGTATTATAATGAAGAAACCGCCCGAAAGGGCGGTTTTCTTTATAATCTTTTGATTTTCACGTTTCCGCAGAGCAGGTCCGCGTACGAGTATGCGGTTTTCCCTAAAAAATCTTCGTCGTCAGGCTTGACGGTGAAAAGGGCGGGGTAAATCCCCGATAATACGCCTGAATAGCTCACGCTTTTGTTCCTGCCCAAATTGACCTTGACGGCAACCCGATGCAGGGAGCAGTCCTTTACCATTTGTTTGATATCCTTGATATTTTTGGTAGGCTTAATCATGATAAGAGTATGCCCCGTTTGTTCTAAACCTAAACCCCCGTGCATAGAAATAAACAGGCAAAATAAAACAGCGAGGAAAGAAATCATGGTAAAACCGCAGTTTGAAACCTATCGTTACGTCGGCGAGGTATGCCGATTAAAAAGTCAATCTATTGTCGAAAGCCGTCTTCCGGGCAGTGAAATCAGCAGTATTTTAGCAGTGCAGGCAAAGGCCGTGCCCGCGGAATGCGCATGCGCGGACGGGGAAGTGCAGTACGGCGGAAAGCTGTATTTGAGTATTATCTACGAGGACGGAGCGCGTAAAATTTGCCGCGCGGAACGCGGCGTCGAGTTCTTCCATAAAAAAGAGGGAAAAGAGGTTACGCCCGCGTGCTTTGCGCGCGCCCTGCTAGAGCCTGAAAACGTTACTTGGCGAAGAGAGGGTTCGGGGCTGTATATCTCGGCGGTTATCGGCGCGGAGCTGACCGTGTACGGCACGAAACAAATGGAATACCTTTTGGGCGGGGAAGAGCTTATCGTCAAAAAGGAAGTGGAAAAGGTATGTAAAACGGTTTGTGTGAGCGGGGAAGTCGAGGGCGAGGACGAATTCGATACCGATTACGTAGGGGATATTTTACTGCACAGCGAAAAAGCGGTCGTTAACCGCGTCCACGCGAGCGCGGGCCAAATCGATATCGAGGGGGAAATCAACGTCCACCTTTGCGTGCTTAAAAGCGACGAAAGTCTTTGCTCTTATGAACGGTTGATCCCGTTCAAAACCTCTATCCCCAGCGAAGAGGCGTTCGGCAAGCTCACCGCAGGCGCACGGGTATTCGTGAAAGCTGCCCACCTCACCGCGGACACGGACGAGGAAAAGGGGAATAGCCGTATGGTGCTCTCTTATACCCTGTCCTGCGAGTGCTATCTTTGCGTGCAGGACGAAATTACGATTGCAAAGGACGCGTTTTCGCCTAAAGCGGAAGTTACCCTGCACACGCAAAAGGACGGGGGCATGTATTTAGTGAACCATGAAAAGCGCACGGAACGGATAAGCGGTATCGCGGTCCTTTCCCCTGAAATCGAGGGGGAATATACCTTGCAGGCGGCGGTGCTTCCCCGCGCGGAAATCTCGTTTAGAAAGGGGGAGCGCGGTATGGAGGCGGAGGGCGCAGTCCTTGCCGAGGTATTGCTTTGCTCGGCGGACGGAAACCACCGTTCGGCAACGCTTTCCCTGCCTTTCGTATTCCCCGTAGAAACGGACGCGGAGCACGTAGAGGCGGACTGTATGGTATGCGGGCTAAACGTACGCCGTAAAAAGGGCGGCGAGGCGGAGGCAGAGGCAACCTTGCGCTTATCCTTGCGCACGTTTGAGTCGCGGGAATGGTCGTATATTGTTAAAGCGGACGTGGGAGAGGTATACGAGCAGGAGGAAAGCGCGTTTTCCGTGTTTATGACGAGGGTCGGCGAGGAGCTTTGGGACGTATCCAAGCGTTTGCGCTGCGCACCCGAGGAGCTTACCAAAAGCAATCCGGAGTTGGAATTTCCCTTAAAAGCAGGGGAGCGTATCTTCGTTTACCGTCAAATTAAGTAATTTTTTGTACGCAAGGTATTGTATTTTTTTCAAAGATATGGTAAAATAGAAAGGAGCAATATCCGGACGGCGGGAATTTCTCGCCGTCCGTTTTTAGGCGGTCTACATGAACACGGTGAAAATCAAAGCGTATGCAAAAGTCAATTTGACCTTGGAAATCACAGGGATAGAGGGGGGATATCATACCCTTGATTCTCTTGTTGCCAGCGTGGATATTTTTGACGTAATCGCGTTGAAGAAACGCAAGGATACGCGTAGCAGTATCTTCATGAAGGGCATGGGAAGCGAAGAAATCCCGCCTGAGCGCAATAACGCGCTCAAAGCAGCCGAGGCGTTTTCCAAAGCGTTTGGCACGAACGGCGCGGATATCACGGTGTATAAAAACATTCCCATGGGCGCGGGGCTTGGCGGGTCGTCCGCGGACGTAGCAGGCGTTTTGAACGGCATGGCAAGACTATACGGGGTAACGGACAGGGAAAAGCTCAAAGCGGTCGCGGACGGGCTTGGCAGCGATACGGGCTATATGCTAAACGGCGGGTTTGCCCGCTTACAAGGCAGGGGAGAAAAAGTAATTCCGCTTGACTTGGACACAAAACTGCATTTTCTTTTGCTTTGCCCTGCGGGCGGCGTGTCGTCGGGTGCGTGTTATCAAAAGTACGACGAGTTGCCCAAAACCTTGGAATGGAAAGAAAACGCAAGCGACGGCTGTATTGCCGCTTTGCAAAAAAATGATATAAATGAGGCGGGCAGGTATTTGACGAACGATTTGTACGTACCCGCTTTGCATCTCAATCCCGACGTGGAAAAGGCGATGCAAGAGGCAAAGAGCTTTTCCCCCCTTGGCGCGGTTATGACGGGTTCGGGGAGCTGTGTGTTGGCACTGTTTGAGACCAAAGAGCTGTGCGAATGGGCAAAGAGCCGTTACCGCGGTAAATTCCGCGCTTTGACGGCAAGCACGCTCGTGCCTGATTATGAAAACAAACGCCGCGTATGGAAAAATCCATTTACGCTTGATTAAAGGAGAAAACATGGAAGAAAGAATTATCGACGAAGAATACGGCAGAGGGGTACGTCTTAGAAAGACGAAAGACGGCTACGTGGACGTTACGGACGAGCTTGCAGATGAGCCGTTGGAAGAGGAGGAAGAAATCGCGTTTGAATTCCCGACGTTTGAAGAGGGGGAACAGGGAAACGATGAGGATTTGGTAGACCTTACCCCTGAGGAGGCGGAAAAATTGCGCAAAGAGAAAGCCGAACGCGAGGCAAAACGCCGCGCGGCGTATCAGCTTGCTTGCGACGAGGGAGAGGAGCTGCTGCATAGCGGGAGCTATCACGCCGCCGAGCTGAAGTACGAAAAGGCGTTGCATATGGATGGCTTAGCCACCGAGGCAAGCGTAGGGTATTGGCGCGCAAAAACGCAAAATTTTGCAAATCCCGACGTGCTTATAGAGGAATACCTCGACGGCGGGTTAGAGGAAATGGAGTTTGACCTTGGCTACGAGGCAGTAGATATTTTAAGAAAGGAGCACCGTTCGGCGTTTGAACAACGAATTGAAGAATTAAACGCGGAAGAGGCACCGCTTATGGAACAGGTCAAGGCGGCACAGGCACGACGCAGACAGGTGCTTGCGCCCCGCAAAAAAAAGAGCCTGTTGACCTTTGCATGCGCGGCGATTCCGTTTTTGGCGGCGCTTGTAGTTACCTTGGTGCTTGGCTTGAAAAACTTTTCCACGCCCGACAATCGCTACGTTATCCCTACGGTAATAGCGGGCGGGGTGGCGGTACTTTTCTTTATCGGCTTTGCAATTGCGACCAACAAGTTTATTAACGCTTGCCGTATGTATAGCTTAAATGAAAAGCTTTCCTCTACGGACGAGGGGAAACGGGTGCAGGAAATCCGCGAATACAAGGCGATGTACGAGGCGCTTTGCGCGCCCGTGGCAGGCTTGGAACAAATGCAAGCGTAATAGATACTGCGCGGAGAACCGCGCAGTTTTCATAAGAGGTAGTTATGAAATACGTATTGATAACGGGCGCGTACGGCGGTATGGGTTATCGCGCGGTGCAACGCTTAAAGGCGCAGGGATATACCGTGTTTGCGTTGGATAAAAAGGTGCGCGAGGCGGAAGAAAACGTCCTGCCCATCGAGGCGGACGTTACGGATATAGGCAGTATTCAATCGGCATTTGAAAAGGTGAAAGGGGTAACGGATAAGCTGTTTGCCATCGTGCATTTCGCGGGCGTGTATATGCTTGATTCCTTGGTGGAGATTCCCGAAGATAGCTTTGATAAAATCTTCAAAATCAACCTTTACGGCGCGTTTTATATCAATAAAACCTTTTTACCCCTTTTGGATAAAGGGAGTAGGATTTTGCTTACCACAAGCGAACTTGCTCCGCTTGACCCTTTGCCTTTTACGGGAATTTACGCGGTTACCAAAGGGGCTTTGGATAGGTATGCATACTCGCTCGCTATGGAGCTGCAGCTTTTGGGGATTTCGGTGTCGGTGCTTCGTGCAGGGGCGGTCAACACGGACATGCTAGGGGCGTCGACAAGCGCTTTGGATACTTTTTGCGCGAATACTAAGCTATATCACTGTAATGCGGAGAAGTTTAAGGAGATTGTCGAAGGGGTGGAGGCTAAGAAGGTATCGCCCGATAAGGTTGCGTTAAAAACACAAAAAATCCTTAACAAAAAACGCCCTAAGTTCGTCTATACGCTCAATCGAAACAAGTTATTATTGCTCTTGAACGCTCTTCCTAAACGCTTACAGCTTTTTGCGATTAAACAAATATTGAAGAAGTGAATATGTCCAAATATCCTATAAAAAAAGAATTTTTCCCTTTCAATCATTTTAAGCCCCCGATACGAAGAGGGGTTTTGAGGCTTGTTGAGGCGTTTATGAAAGCGCCAAGGGCGATTTATAGGGACAAAGCGCTTGAAACAGTGCGCTACGAAATAGAAAGCTTCGATGGGGGCAGGGTAGAGTGTTTTCTTATGTCGCCCAAAGAGATGAATAAAAACGCGCCGTGCCTGATTTATATCCACGGAGGGGGCTTTGTACTGCCTGCGGCGGGATATCATTATAAAAACGCGATGCGGTATGCCAAGGAGGCGGGCTGCAAGGTATGGTTTATCAATTACCGCCTTGCGCCAAGACATGCCCCGCCCGTCCTCTTTGAGGATTGCTTTGCGGCGACCTGTTATTTATACGATAACGCAGATAAATTCGGCATAGACCGAAAGAAAATCGGCATTGGCGGGGACAGTGCGGGTTCTACGCTTGCGGTGGGCGTTTGTATGATGGCAAGGGACCGCAAGCACTCGATAAGGTTTGCCTTTCAAATGCTGCCCTATCCTTTCTTGGATATGCGAAGGAATAGTGCGTCGAATAAAAAATACACGGATACGCCTATGTGGAATTCAACGCTGTCAAGCAGGGTGGATAGGCTGGTTAAGATAGATAAAACAGAGCCGACCTACGTTTACTATTCTCCCGTCGAGGCAGACAGCTTCGAGGGGTTGCCCCCTGCGTATATCGAAATAGCGGAATTTGATTGCCTGCGCGACGACGGTATTTTATATGCCGCGCTGTTGGAAAAAGCAGGCATCTCGGTAACGGTAAACGAAATTCAAGGCACGATGCATGCTTTTGACATTAAGCAAAAAGCCCCTACCTCAAAGCAGGCGGTTGCAAGCAGGATACAATTTATTAAGGCGCAAATAGGGTAATCGGGCGCTGAAAAAACAGACCGACTTAAAATAAAGTCGGTCTGTTTTTTGATTATTCAAATTGGTTGGCTAAAATATCAGCAGTCAAGCGTGCGAGGTTCATGTCCGCCGCCTCCATTTTTGCGCCCTCTTCCTTAGAGAGTACGGCTACTGCGCCAAGGCAGTCTCCGCCCGACACGATGGGCACGATAATTTGTGCCGTAATACCCTCCTCCCGTCCACTTGTGATAGGGAGGATATCTCCGCCCTCGGCGGCACTTGCGATATAGCTGCGCCGTTCTCGCAAAATTTTATCCATTTCCTCGGACAGGTTTTTGCCGTCTAAATCCTTTTTGCCCTCGCCTACGGCGTGTAAAATCCCGTCCGTGTCGCAAATTACCGCAAGCTTTCCGCTTAAATCGTTTAAGGAACGCGCGGTGGCTTTGCTAAATCTATCCAGCGTGGCGATAGGGGAGTATTTTTTTAGCATCAGCTCATCCCTGTCGGTAAAAATTTCCAAAGGATCGCCTTCCTTAATGCGTAAGGTGCGGCGTATTTCTTTAGGGATGACCACTCTGCCCAGTTCGTCGATTCTTCTCACTATTCCGGTTGCTTTCATAACCTTTCCTCCATTACTAAAGAGTTTGCCGCAAGGCTTGGGAAAGTATGCGTGAAAAAACCAAAAAAAGAGAATTTTGTAAAATTTATAAAAAACGATTGAGCTTTTTTATAATATTTGCTACAATATTTATATAATCAATAAAAAGGGAAAAGAATATGAAGAAATTATACGAAAAGAGCCGTTTAATTTTCGCGATCGTTTGGATTGTGGCGTACGTGGTGCTTTTTAACGTTGCGGACGGCGTTTCAAAGGATTTAGGGGTAGAAAAATCGATTACGGCAGTGGTGGGGCTTGTGATGAGCTTATTCCTGCTTTTTTGGCTGCGCGCGCAAGGTGAGTGGAAAGAATACGGGCTTTGTAAGGGAAAATTCCCCGCGAAAACCTATCTTTATTTTCTCCCCCTTGCCTTTACCGTTTCCGTTAATCTTTGGGGCGGGGTAAGGCTGAATTACTCCCCCGTGGAAACGATACTTTTCATCGTCAGCATGATTTGCGTTGGCTTTTTAGAGGAGCTTATCTTCCGCGGATTTTTGTTTACGGCAATGCGTAAGGACGGGTTGGTCAGCGCGATCATCGTATCCAGCGTTACCTTTGGAGTGGGGCATATCGTCAACCTATTCGGCGGGGAAGATCTTCTCCCGACCCTCCTGCAAATATGCTATGCTACGGCAGTTGGGTTTTTGTTTACCGTTATCTTTCACAAGTCGGGCAATCTCTTGCCTTGTATCATCGCCCACGCGGTCATGAACTCGCTGTCGGCGTTTTCGGGTGTGTGCCCGCCTATACTCGATTGGATTATTAAAGGAGTGTTAATTATCGTACCCGTTTTGTACGCGCTTTGGATACTCAAAAACGACCCGGCGGATAAACAGGAGGAAACAACGCATGAAAAAGTGGATTTTTAGCGGGGTATTCGCGCTTATTTTCGCCTTTTCGGGCTGTTTTGCCTTGGGCGGAGGACAGAGTGAATCTTCGAAAGACAGCGTAACGCATACGCACGTCGATTTGGATGGCGACGGTTATTGCGACGAGTGCCGTAGAGGATTTGATAACTCTTCCTCTATAGAGCCTGAAAAACCCGCGCACGAGCATACCGACGGCGACGGTAACGGCAAGTGCGATAGCTGTTTCAAGTCTATACAGGTAACGCTTGATTTTTATTCCGTAAACGATTTACACGGGAAGTTCGACGATACCTACGCGAATATGGGGGTGGACGAGCTTACCGCCTATTTGCGTAATGCGCAGACGCAAAATTCAAACACGGTGCTTCTTTCCGCAGGGGACATGTGGCAGGGCAGTGCGGAATCCAACTTCACAAAAGGAAATATTATTACCGAATGGATGAATGATTTGGGGTTTGCCGCTATGACGATAGGCAACCACGAATTCGATTGGGGGGAGAGCTATATCGAAGCGAACGAAGAACTGGCGCGCTTTCCTTTCCTTGCCCTTAATATCTACGACAAAGCCACCGATAAGAGGGTGGATTACTGCGACGCGTCCGTTATGTTAGAACGGGGCGGAGCGAATATCGGGATTATCGGCGCAATCGGGGATTGCTATAGCGATATCGCCGTAGAGCAATCATCGGGCGTGTACTTTAAGACGGGCGACGAGCTTACCGCACTTGTGAAAGAGGAGTCAAGCAAGCTCCGCTCGGCGGGGGCAGATATAATCGTATACGTGATTCATGACAGTGAAAACGCAGGGTACGCCCATTATGACGAAAGCCTGTCGAACGGTTTTGTGGACCTCGTATTCGAGGGGCATACCCACCAAATCGTTGAAACGCAGGATAGCTATGGCGTTTGGCACCTGCAAGGGGGCGGGGATAACGAGGACGGCATCTCGCATGCGCGCGTTAGCGTGAATACGGTAACGGAGGAGGTATCCGTAGGCGAGGCGGAAGCTGTGGAAAAAAGCGTTTATCAAAACGAGGCGGACGACCCCGTGGTGGACGCGCTGCTTATCAAATATGCGGACGAGCTTGAAAAGGTCAACGAGGTTTTGGGATATAACGATGGCTATAAAAATTCCAGCGCCCTTGCCAATCTCGCGGCAAAGGCAATGTGCCTTGCGGGGGAAGAGCGTTGGGGCGGTGATAGCCGATACGCAGGCAAAATTGTGCTTGGAGGCGGATTTATTAGCGTGAGAAGCCCGTACTATTTACCTGCGGGCGAGGTTACCTACGGGGATATTTATACCCTGTTCACCTTTGACAATCCCATCGTGCTGTGCAAGCTGTCGGGCAGTCGGTTAAAAAGTCAGTTTATCAATACAAATAACAGCCGTTACTATACCTATTACGGCGAGGACGGACAGCAAATCAAAAACAACGTTGTCAATAGCGAAACTTATTACGTTATTGTAGATACTTACTGCGCGAAGTATAACTACGCGGGTATGGGGTATTTGGAAATCGTAGAATACTACGACAGCGCTAAGGAAATTTTTACCCGCGATTTGCTTGCGGAGCTTATCAAGGAAGGGGGCATGTCTGCAAACGGCAATAAGCCTACGGACAGCGTAAGCACTTCCTCTTGGTCGGTTGCAAGTGGCTACGGCGGAAGCGGTATCGACGATTACTCCACGGGCGGCTACGGCGATTGGACGGTGAGCGGAGTGGAAACGGAGTATTACCGTGCCTACAGACCTAAAAACGAAACGGGCTATCTTATGAAGCTGTTGCCCTTCGTGGGTACGGCTGGGGACGGCTCGGAGGGGGGCGCGTTTTATAACCTTTCCCCTATATACGGGATACGCTCGATTGAGATTACCTACCAATGCGAGGGTGAGAGCGCGATTTATACTGCAGATGAAAGAGTAGGGAGCAGTAAGCGGTATACCCTAGAGGAAGCTCCCTCTTCTAAAACGGTTACCGTATACGTGGATACGGATAATTTCTTCCGTGTGGAAACGGAGAGCAAGCCCTTGTTGATTCAAGCGTTTAAGGTCAACTACACAGGGCAAAGCGCGTCATATTCTACCGATAAACAGGACGCGGGGATATGGGATATCCGCTTAAATCCTACCGTATTCACGGGTACGCTTGTGGCGGGGGAAAGCTCGGTATCCGTGCCTGTAAAAGTGGAATACGTGGCGGGCAGGTATGAGGTTACGCAAACAAAAACGTACACATATTACGATTTGGATTACGTGGAGGCAAACCCTTCCGCTGTGCAAAGGGCGGCAATGCTGACACCGCAGGACGTTGCGGCGTACTATGCGGCGTTTGGAGAGTTTCCTGCCAACTATGCGGCGAAAAACTGCGACGGGAATTCTTGGACGGACGTGGAATGGGTGTTTGGCGAGGATACCCGTTACGTGTCTCAGTACAGCCGTACGGACGGCTACGTGCAATACGTGCCGTATATCAGCTCGGGGTTGGTGTATTATGAGTTTGATATAGACGTAAACGGTTTATACGGAAAGAGTAGCCGCGGGGTAGGCAGGGTGGTATCCTTTGCGAACGGTTGGAATGCGGCGGGCTATGACGACGCGCCCGTATCCGTATATACGGACGACCACTACGCGACCTTTCAAGAATATTTGAATACAGGGGAATTTGGCGAACGCTTCGACGCGGAACGCAACCCGACCTTTTTTGAATGGTCCAACCCTGAAACGATAGAGATTGTATAAAAGAAAACCCGGCCGAGTCTTTCGGACGGGTTTTTTATCGGTTAATTTTTTATTTCCGCTTTTTTGGACTCGCGGGAGCGTTGCTGCTTTTGTTTTAACTGCAAGGTATGGGAAAGCTTCATTTCTTGTAGAATGCACTTTACCAAGGCGTCTAATTCGCTGCCTTCCTGATAGTCGGCAGGGCAAATGTAGTTGACGCGGTTATCCAGCAAAAGGTTGGTAACCTTATTCTTTTTGCCTTTGGGATAGATGGCGATAGAGGTTCCGCCCTGTTTCTTTACGAAGGTCATGCAGGGGATATCGGTAATTCCGTCGCCAAAGTAGAGCATATTTTGATAGCTGACCACCCGCTCGGTCATTTTTTCGTTGACCTTTTTGTTGTCCGTTTCGTCGTAAATCCCTTTCGAAATACGGAAAATGTACTGCGTTTTTTGCGTGTAGTTGATGGCAATTTTCGGCCACACCGCCTCGCCTTTTTCATCGAAATAGTATTGACATGCGAATATCTTTTTGAACTCGTCTTTTATTGCCGAACCGTCTATAATATCTTTAACGCCGCTGGAAATGATGTAGTGTTCGATGTTTACGCCGATAGATTCGCCGTATTGATTGATACGCTTGAACCAATTTTGTACACCTTTATAAAAGTTAATGTTTTTTCCTAAAGAGCGCAAATATTCCTGTGTAAACGGGATGCCTTTTTCTTTGCATTTGTATAGCATGTAGTACATGTAGCCCAAAATGCCTTCCATGTAGTTCTTTTTACGGAATGCCTCCGTTTCTCCCCAAAATTCCTCACTGGTCATGTTGAGGTTAGGGATAAAGGCATAATCCTGCATATCTTGGTCGCAAAGCGTTTTATCAAAGTCGTACATAAATGCAATCGTAGGTTTTTTTCGCATAGTAAAATCTCCTTGGTTGGTCAAGTATAGCACAATTTAACGGGAATGTCAATAGGGGCGGAGGAAAAAGGGCGGCTCTTCTCGCGCAAGGTGGGGGTATTCTTGCGCTCGGTCATGCTCACGCATACCTATCGGCGTTCGCGGCTCCCACCCTCAAGTCCGTCCACATACGTAAAAGACATACAAACAGCCTACCCTTATCAAAGGGTAGGCTGTTTGTGGTGCTCGTGGCCGGACTTGAAC
>JAZUQM010000106.1:0-8860 GCA_045605705.1 Candidatus Scatosoma sp. | reverse complement strand
GGCATCAATATGTTCGACGGTACGACTTGGCAGTTTTTCTACGACGGCGAAAAGGGTGAACATCCCGCTTGGGGGACGAAATGTTTTAACTACGGCAAAGACGAGGTTATTCATTTCTTGCTTTCCAACTTGAAGTTTTGGATGGAAGAATACCATTTTGACGGCTTCCGCTTTGACGGCGTTACGTCTATGCTTTATCACGACCACGGATTAGGAACTGCCTTTGATAACAATAACAAATACTTTTCCTTAAACACGCACGTGGAGGCGATAACCTATTTACAGCTTGCTAACGAGCTTATTCGCGAGGTTAATCCAAGCGCAATCACCATTGCCGAGGATATGTCGGGTATGCCGGGCATGTGCCTGCCGATTGAAGAAGGCGGTATCGGGTTTGACTATCGGCTTGCTATGGGCTTGCCCGATATGTGGATTCGCACACTCAAAGAGCAAAGCGACGAGGCTTGGGATATCGGCAAAATGTGGGGGGATATGTGTTTAAGACGCCCCGGGGAAAAATCGGTTGCGTACGTGGAAAGCCACGACCAAGCGCTTGTAGGTGATAAAACAATTATGTTCCGCCTTGCGGACGCTGCCATGTATACGGACATGGATAAGGCTTGCCATAACCCCGTCATTGATAGGGCAGTGGCATTGCATAAAATGATTCGCTTGTTTACCCTTGCGGGCGGCGGCGAGGCATACTTGAATTTCATGGGCAACGAGTTTGGGCATCCTGAGTGGATTGACTTCCCCCGCGAGGGCAACGGTTGGTGCTTCCATTACTGCCGCCGTCAGTGGAGCTTGTTGAATAATGGATTTTTGAAATACGGCTGGCTTGGCGATTTTGATAAGGACATGGTGAAAATCACCAAAGAGCATGATATTTTCAATCAAAAAATGCCTGATTTGCTTCTCCTTAAAAACCCCGAACAGGCAATCGTCTTCTACCGTAACGGACTTATCTTTGCGTTCAATTTCAGCCCGAATAATTCTTTGACGAACGTGCTTGTACCTATCTTTGATGATAAGGATTACGAAGTGGCGCTTTGCTCGGACGATTTCAAATACGGTGGGAACGGGCTTGTCCAGCACATCACCTATCCGTCTAAGAAATTCAACGGACAAAACTACGTCGAGCTTTATCTCCCTGCTCGTACGGCAATCGTTTTGAAAGAGATAACTAAGGGGCAGGTACGGGATGAAAAGAAATCACCCCAA
Organism: Candidatus Scatosoma sp.; assembly: GCA_045605705.1. Taxonomy (GTDB): domain Bacteria; phylum Bacillota; class Clostridia; order Christensenellales; family Borkfalkiaceae; genus Scatosoma. The sequence goes on along the minus strand of JAZUQM010000106.1, from coordinate 7,639 downwards.
ACCGTACGTGTTCGTAAGCGGGTCTAAAAAGAGGGGAATATGAGGCGGGATAAAGGTAAACAGCACGAAACAAACCGCCGCTAAAATTAGCAAAACCGCAGCCGCCTTTGCAAGCTTGCAAGGGCGGTTTCCTTTTTGGAAAAGCTTGCTTTCTATCCAAAATCCAACGCCTGCGGAGATAAAGAAAATGGCGATATTCACCCAGTCGGGGGTGGAGCCAAACGCGCCGCCAAAAGTATAGAATGATACGGGAACGAGCAAGGTTGCGGTGAAAATGCCTACCGCTTTAATGCACCAAAAATTCCCGTAGTCTTTTTTGAAAAACCTGCCTTGGATAACGGCGAAAAGCAGGGCGGGGAAGAAGAGGATTTTCATGTGTTCCCATGTGGATTCATTGACGGCGGAAAAGTGGGCTACGGCGATATTTTTCCCCGTCCAGCCGTACAAGAAATGTAAAAGCGTACCGATAAAGACGGTGAAAACATACCCGCCGAATTGCCAAAGAGGAATGGATTTTTTCATAGTGGTACAAGTATATGTTTGTGCTTTGTAAAATATGAAAAAAGCCCGCCGAAAATTCGGCGGGCGTACGTTAAAAATAACATTATTCAATATCCAATTCGGGCGGTACGTCGATTTCATCGGAAACGTACTTTCCGTTCTTTTTGCGCTGACGGACGCATTCGGAGAGCAAATATTCGATTTGTCCGTTCACGGAACGAAAGTCGTCTTCCGCCCATGCCGCAATCGCATTATACAGTTTTGGGGACAAGCGCAAGGGGACTTGTTTTTTACCGTTATCGTTCATCATCTAATACCTGCCTACCTTATTTTATAAAAATTAATACAAGCTGCTCGTGTTTACTACGGGCTGCGCATCGTGGTTACCGCAAAGGACAACCAAAAGGTTGGATACCATTGCCGCTTTTCTTTCCTCGTCAAGGTTGACAAGCTCGCCGTCGTTCAAGCGTTCGAGCGCCATTTCTACCATACCTACCGCGCCGTCAACGATCATCTTTCTTGCGTCGATAATTGCGGACGCCTGTTGACGTTGGAGCATAACCGCCGCAATTTCGGGGGCATATGCAAGATAGGTGATTCTCGCCTCGATAACCTCGATACCCGCGTCGTTTACTCTTGCTTGAATTTCATCACGGATACGGGACGCTACGAGCTCGCTCGAACCTCTCAAACTGCCGTCGTCGGCAACGCCGTCGCCTGTGGTATCGATACCGGGGGCTACGTCGTAGGGGTAGATACGAACTACGTTTCTAAGCGCGCTGTCGCACTGCAAGGAAAGGTATTCCTTATAGTTATCGACGTTGAACACCGCTTTTGCCGTGTCGACGACTCTCCACATAACCGCGATACCGATTTCAACGGGGTTGCCGAGGCAATCGTAGATTTTTTGGCGGTTGTTGTTCAAGGTCATAATTTTAAGGGAAATTTTCTTGTCGGGAATATTGATATTAATATTCACGTCCCCGTTAGCCGCTTGCGCTGCTTGACCGTGCTTTACGTCGCCGCTTTGATTGAGCTTGGTTTGCGCTGCAGGGTTCACCGCTACGCAAAACGGGTTGACGGAGTAAAAGCCTTCGCCTTTAAGCGTACCGACGTACTTACCAAAAAGGGTAAGAGCCAAAGCTTCCTGCGGTTTGAGTACGCGAAGCCCTAAAAGGGGAATCCAGCCTACACACAATACGATAAGTGCCACAACGAGCAGAGGGAGCCCCAGTGCCGAATTGCCGTTTTCATCGGCGATAGCGCCAAGGATAACGCCCGCAATCGCAAGAAGCTCTACCAAAATGGTCAAAAGCAACGTGCGCATGCCGTTCTTTTTGTTTGTTAAAATGATTTCTTCCATTACTATGTAAACCTCCATATGGTTTTGATATTAAAATGATATCATACTTTCAAGGAGATGTCAAGCGTTTTTTGACGGTTTTTGAAAAAATCTAAATTAGTGTTTCGTACTCGGCATACAGCTTGTCAAGCAGAGTTTTGATTTCGTCGAGGCGGTTGCATTTTTCGGTAAGTAAAGCAAAATTCCCTGCGACCTCGGGGGTGGCGAGAGCGGCGTTGATTTGTGCGTCCTCTTCCTCGAGGGCGGAAATTTCTTCCTCTATTTTCTTTATACGCGTGCGCCTACGCGCGTCCTCGGCGCGTTCTTCCTTTGTCCTGTAATGCCCCTCGGCTTTGTCGGTTTTTGTCGAAAGGGCGGGGGCAGGTATGGGTTGAATGCTTGCTTTAAGGGCGTTTTTGTAGGCGGTATACTCGTCGTAAGTGCCGTTAAAAGATTGCAAAGCCCCGTTTTCAAGCTCGATAATCTTCCCTGCGAGTGCGCGGATAAAGTATCTATCGTGCGAAACGAACAGCACCGTGCCGTCAAATCCCTTTAACGCCTCTTCAAGGCTTTCCCTTGCGGGCAGGTCGAGGTGGTTGGTCGGCTCGTCTAAAATGAGGAAGTTGCCGTTTTCGCACTCAAACACGGCGAGGGCGAGTTTTGCCCGCTCACCGCCCGAGAGCATGCGTACCTGCTTGTCCATATCTTCGGCGAATAAGCCTGCTTGGGCGAGGATACCCCGTATTTTAGTTTGGTCCCAAGTGCTGTGTCTGCCCCAAAGCTCGTCCAACACCCGCGAGGCGGGATTGAGGTTGGCATTTTCTTGGTCATAGCAAGCGATTTTGACAAACCTGCCAAAGCGCAGGGCAGGATTTTTACCCTTGACGATTTCCTTAACGAGGGTGGATTTACCCGTGCCGTTATCCCCGACGACGGCGCATTTTTCACCGCGCATAAGGGTAAAGGACGCCTCTTTAAGCAAGGTTTTTTCCCCTGCTGTAAGCAACAGCCCGTTTACTTCCAACACCCTCTCATACGGCTTGTCCGTATAGGTAAAATGGAATTTGGGCGGGGCAGGGGGGAGTTTAGGCTTTTCCACCAGCTCCATTTTTTCGAGCGCCAAACGGCGGGATTGCGCCATTTTCGTGGTGGACGCGCGGACAAGGTTTCTATCCACGTATTCCTGCATATGCGCGCGCTCGGCTTGCTGTTTTTCGTATTCCTTGATAAGGCGGGCGGTCTTTTCCGCCTTGAGCGTCTTATATTTCGTGTAATTGCCCTTGAATACGGACAATTTCTTATGCTCGATTTCGTAGATAGAGGAAACGAGCTTGTCAAGGAAATATCTATCGTGCGAAACGGTGAGAATTGCCCCCTTGTACGTGGAAAGATAGTCTTCCAGCCAAAATAGGGTTTTCATATCCAAGTGGTTGGTCGGCTCGTCCAAAATCAAAAGCTCGGGGTCTTCTAAGAGCAATCGACAAAGCTTCAAGCGGGTCTTTTCCCCGCCCGACATGGTGCAAATGGGCTGGGCATATGCGTTTTCAAAGCCCATACCGTTCAAGACGGTGCGGATACGCACCTCGTAGTTGTAGCTGTCCCGCGCGGCGATTTGTTTATTTAAGCTTTCGTAGCGCGCGGAAAGGGCGCGGAATTCGTCCGTGTCCTCGTGCACCTTGGAAATTTTGTCCTCGACCTCTCGAAGAGAGGCAATCGCGCGGATATCGGAGGAGAAAATTTCCCGCATTTCCTCGAAAACGGTGCGTGCGGAATCGTACCCGCCGTTTTGCGCAAGATAGCCGATACGGATACCGTTTTTTCTAAACAAAACCCCGCTTTCGCTTTCAAGCTCGCCTAAAATCAAGTGGATAAGGGTGGTTTTTCCCTCGCCGTTTGCTCCGATAAGTCCAACCCTGTCCCCCTCGTTTAGGGAAAAACAGATATTTTCAAGTAAAGGCTCGCCGTTAAAGCCAAAGCATAAATTGTCCGCGGAAATGAGCATAGAAACCTCTTATTTCGTCCAAGTTACTTGTGATGAACGAGCGTGAATTCAAAAAACTGCGGCAAGCGGAAAGGGAACTTCTCACCGCAACGCCCAAGCGTGCGGCAAAGCTCGCCGTGAAAATCGTGAAGTGGAAATCAAGTTAAAAATCCCATTCGGGGATATACTTTTCCCCGCTGGAATCCCGCTGTTGCAGGAATAAGCGTTTTTCTAAGCCCAAATCCAGCGCCGTTTGCACCACGGACTCGTATTCCCTTGCGGTTACGGGTCGGGAAAGCTCTTTATAGCCCTCGATATCCCCAAACGGGGTGTACTGGCTCATAAGGCTTAGGTAGGACGAAGGGGGCAGGTATGCGTTGAACCACTTAATAAGGGCTTTGGAATCCCCTGTGCAAAGGGGCATAACAAGGTGGCGTACCACGCAGCCTGAAAGCATTTTTCCCTCGCTTGTCATTTTTAGGGGCTTGGCGTTTGCCATAAAGGCAATCGCCTCGCTTGCGATATCGAAGTAGTTTTCCTTGCCCAAATACCGTTTGGAGAGGGCGGGGGAGTAGAATTTCATATCGGGTAAATAGATATCTATGAACGGATCGATGCGCTTGAGCGCGTCGACTTTTTCATAGCTCCCCGTATTGTACACGACGGGGATTTTCGGCTGATACAATTCAAACGCGCGTATCAGGTACGGAGTGAGATGAGAGGGGGTTACGAGAGAGATATTCTCTGCGCCCCTATCTTCCAGTTCTTTGAAAATATCCGCAAGCTCGTCGGGGGTAATTTCCTTACCGCGTTTGGCGCGGGAAACCTCGTAGTTTTGGCAAAAAACGCAGCGCACGTTACACCCCGAAAAGAAAATCGTACCGCTCCCGTTTTTATGGGAAATACAAGGCTCTTCAAAGGGGTGGAGATAGTACTTGGCGATACGGATAGAAGAAACGCCGCAAGCGCCAACGCTATTAAGGCGGTTTGCTCCGCATTCGACGGGGCAAAGGGTACAGTTTTTCAAAAGTTCGTCCATGATTATCATTATATCACGAAATAAAAGATTTTGCAAGCGCGTAATGAGTTGACAAAGGCAAAAAAAGGGGATATAATAGACTTTGTTAAATTTAGGCTCTAGCGTTTCGTTCGATTGATTTTCGACGGAAAAACTTTGCAAAATGCTCCGTGTTTTCCTCGTCAAATTGCTATCGCGAATCAATCGTCCGCTGTGATATAACCTATAGGACAAAGAGGACATACGGCATGAAGAAGTTTTTTACAAGCGAAAGCGTTACCGAAGGACATCCCGACAAGGTATGCGATAATATTTCCGACGGGCTCTTGGACGCGATTTTGGCGGTTGACCCCCAAGCACGTGCGGCAATCGAGTGCGCGGCGGCGTTTGATACCCTGCTTATCATGGGCGAGGTAACGACGACGGCACAGGTGGACTATGCGAAAAAAGCCCGCGAAATTATTAAAGAAATCGGTTACGATTTCGGTACTTTTGCTTACGATACCTGCAAAATCATTACGGCGATTCATACGCAGTCGCCCGATATCGCCATGGGCGTAAATGCGTCCTTGGAGAAAAAGACGGACGGCGGGGACGAGGCTGACCAGCTCGGCGCAGGCGATCAAGGTATGATGTTTGGTTACGCTTGCCGTGAAACCAAAGAGCTTATGCCCCTCACCCTTTCCTTATCCCACCGCCTTGCAAAGCGTTTGACGGACGTGAGAAAGGGCGGAATTTTGCCCTACCTTCGCCCTGACGGTAAAACGCAGGTTACGGTAGAGTACGAGGACGGCGTAGCCAAGAGAGTGGATACCGTAGTCGTTTCCACACAGCACGATAGCAAGGTTTCGCAAGAACAAATCCGCGCGGATATGAAGAGGTTCGTTATCGACGAGATTATCCCTGCAAACCTCATGGACGAAAACACGAAAATCTTTATCAACCCCACGGGCAGATTTGAAATCGGCGGACCTGAAGGGGATAGCGGTTTGACGGGCAGAAAGATTATCGTAGATACCTACGGCGGAAGATGCGCGCACGGCGGCGGCGCATTCTCGGGCAAAGACCCCACGAAGGTGGATAGAAGTGCGGCGTACTATTGCCGTTATATTGCGAAAAACCTCGTTGCCGCGGGGCTTGCCGACGAAGTGGAAATCCAAGTTGCGTATGCAATCGGCGTTGCCAACCCCGTTTCGGTGTTCGTGGATTCCCACGGTACGGGCAAGCTCGACGACGAACAGCTTGCAGAGGTTGTAAAAAAGGAATTCGACCTTCGCCCTTACGCGATTATCCGCGATTTGGATTTAAGGAAGCCCGTTTTCAAAAAGACGGCGGCGTACGGACACTTTGGCTACAAGGGCTTTTCTTGGGAACAAACCGACCGCGTAGAGGCTTTGAAAAAATATCTTTGATAAATAGTCGAAATGATAAAACGGAGAGCATGGCTCTCCGTTTTTTACATATAAAAATCAATAATCCTTTTCACCTAAAAGGTAATCGGTGCTTACCTCAAAATATCGCGCTAAAATAATAACAGCTTGGGCGGTTGGGTTTCTTTGTCCTGTTTCCCAGTAATATAAGGCGCTACGGCTCAAGCCTGTTTCTTTGGCAAGCTGCGCTTGGGATAGTCCTTTTTCAGCCCGTAATTCTTTCAATCTTTCCATATTTAATATTTTATCATAAATGTAATAAAAATGGATTGATAATGACAATTGTGGTTAAGGTATGCCACATTAGTGGCACTTTGGGACTTTTTTATTATTGCATGATATAATAACGAAAAAGGAGATTATTATGTCAGCGGTTAAAGATATGTATGAAAAGAGGAGAGGGCATTATGAAAGTGTGCCTCACGGCGAAGAGTATGAAAAATGCTTAGACGAGGTGATTAAGTGTGATGACGAAATGCAAGAGGCGTTAAAGAAAAATCCCAAGCTATTACAGCTATATAAAAAGGCAACGGACGCCTTAGACGCCTTGAGTGTGGTGTGTGGGGACGATTATTATACCGAGGGGTTCAAATTCGGCGTTTTAATGGGTTTGGATATAGCAGGTATGGGTTGAAACAAGAAAACGGAGAGTAAAAACTCTCCGTTTTTTGTCTTTTGGTTAAACCGTTTTGCGGTTGGGTGGCGCAACCTAACGGTTGCTTTTGTGGGGGGTGTTTTCGTAGAGGCTTCCGCCCCCGCCCCCCTGACGAGAAATTGAGTTTCTCGACTTCCAGACGGTTACAATAATACGATACCGTTTTCTTTGCAGATGCGTTTGGTATCCTCGTCCCAAAGGGATACTTGGACTTCGCCGATATGCGCTTTGCCAAGAAGCAGCATAGAAAGTCGGGATTGCCCGATACCGCCGCCCATGGTCAAGGGCAGCTCGCCCGCCAAAAGGGCTTTGTGGAAAGGCAAGACCCTGCGTTCGTTCGCGTCTGCTTTGTTTAACTGCTCGTCTAAGGATTTTTCGTCTACGCGGATACCCATGGACGAGATTTCAAACGCACAGCCCAAGATGTCGTTCCAAAACAAAATATCGCCGTTGAGCGACCAGTCGTCATAGTCGGGTGCGCGGGAATCGTGCGGTTCGCCCGATTTGAGCTTGTCGCCGATTTGCATGATGAACACGGTCTTGTGTTCCTTTGTGTAGGCGTTTTCGCGTTCTTTCGAGGAAAGAGTGGGGTACATGTCCTCAAGCTCCTGCGAGGTAACGAAGGTTACCGTGCGGCAAAGCTCGGTGTCCAACTGCGGATAACGGCATTTGAGGAAATCAAGCGTATCACAAATCGCGCCGACAATACCTT
>JAZUQM010000105.1:0-7697 GCA_045605705.1 Candidatus Scatosoma sp. | reverse complement strand
GGCTACGATCCGACTTTAGCCAAGACGGGGCATTCTTATGAGGCGGAGGTCATTCCTCCCGCCTGCGATGCGAAGGGGTACACGCTCCATACCTGCAAGGCTTGCGGCGACAGTTATCAGGACAATTATACGGATAGACCGCCCCATTCCTACGAAACTTATTTCGTAAAGGAGCCGACCTGCACCGCTAGAGGCTACACCATCTATGAGTGCACGGTGTGCTTTAGTAAGCACTATGACGATTATACGTCGATAGTTCCTCACCCGTACGAGGCTGTTGTTATCGAGCCGACCTGTACGGCGATGGGATATACGACGTATACCTGTTCCGTCTGCGGAGACAGCTATAAGGCGGATTATACCGATATGGTAGCGCATGACTACAAATTTACGCACGAAACCGAGTCAACCTGCACTGTTGCGGGGTATAGAAACTATACCTGCTACTGTGGTGCGACGACGGGCTACTACTTAGCGACGCTTCCCCATGCCTATGAGAGCGAGGTGGTTGCGCCCACCTGTATTGCAAAGGGTTATACCCTGCATACCTGCTCGGAGTGCGGTAAGAGTTATCAAGATCAATACACTGACATAACGCCGCACACCTACGTCGATATCATTTGTACCTACTGCGGTAAGCACGAGTACAGCATCGGTTTATCTTACAGCATGAGCGCTGACGGTTCCTATTACGTCGTCGAGGGCATTGGCGAGTGTGAGGATACCGACTTAGTTATTCCCAACGTGCATTACGGAAAGCCTGTGCGCGAGATTGCCGCCTCGGCGTTCAAGGACAATACGGATATTACTTCCGTCCTCTTCATGCCCGGTGAAACGCAGCAAACCATTGAAGAGTACGCCTTCTCGGGTTGTACCAACCTTTCCCAAGTAATCCTTAATCAAGTTTCCAGTATCGGGGAGTACGCTTTCTCAGGCTCGGGCATTACTGAAATCGAATTGACCGACAACGTGTATACCGTGGCGAACTTTGCTTTTATGAATTGCAGTGCGCTGACCTCAGTTGCCATAAGCAAGCAAGTGTTCAGTATGGGAATAGGAGTTTTTGCGGGTTGCAGTGAATTAAGCGTTATCACCGTTGACGCGCTTAACGAAGTATACTCCGCTTCGGGCAACTGCTTGATTTACAAGCAGTCGGGTTCTATCCTCGCAGGCTGCAAAACCAGCAAAATTCCCACCGATGCGAGCATAACAAGGATTAGCTCTTACGCGTTTTACGGTTTGACTTCGCTGGAAACCTTCTATATTCCTGCCAACATAACATTTATCTCGGCGCATGCGTTTGCGGAATGTACGTCTATGACGCACATTTACTTTGGATCGGATGAACACTGGTTTAGAACGGAAAATTTGGGCGAAGCCGAGGCGAAAAGCGGTGGAATCGAATACATTACGCCAAGCGTTGGGCATTGGAACGCCGACTTTTTGGCAGGCAGGGAATCGGACCTTTACTGGTATCGAAAATAATACAAGACAAAGAGCCCGAAATGGCATCTAAACGGCGGTATAGTACAAAAAGTAACCCCACGGTTTTCTAACCGTGGGGTTTTAGTATTAGCAATTTCCCTTAAACCGCAGTTTGTATATTTCCTTTCAAAAGCGCCTCTTTTTGGTGCTGTAAGGTGTACAAATTATAATATTTGCCTTTTTGTTTTAACAGCTCGAAATGGTTGCCCTGTTCGATAATTTTGCCGTGGGAAAGGACGATAATGTTATCCGCGTGCTGTACGGTGGAAAGTCTATGCGCGACGATAAGCATCGTGCCGATATTCATCATCTTTTCCAAGGAGTTTTGAATTAAAAGCTCCGTTTCTGTATCGATATTCGCCGTAGCCTCGTCCAAAATCATAACGGCGGGCTTATGCACGATGGTTCTTGCAAAAGAGAGGAGCTGTCTTTGACCTGCGGAGAAGTTATTTCCGCGTTCCAAAATTTCGTAATCCAAGCCCTCGCTGAGCTTAGAGATAAAGGAATCGGCGTTGACGTATTTACAAGCCGCCCAGACCTCGTCGTCGGTGATACCTTCTTCGCGGAGCAGGATATTTTCACGGATCGTGCCCGAAAAGAGGAATACGTCTTGGAGCATTTGCCCAAAGTGTTTTCTAAGGGAAGAAATTTTAATCTTTTTAATATCGATTCCGTCGATAAGGATTTGACCCTTTTGAATATCGTAGTTACGGCAAATGAGGGAAAGAATGGTCGTTTTGCCCGACCCCGTCGAACCGACGAAGGCAACCGTTTGTTTTGCCTCGACCGTGAACGAAACGTCTTTTAACACCCATTCCTCGTCCTCGTAGGCAAACCAGACGTTTTTGAATTCGATTTTGCCTTGGACTTCGTCGAGTTCAATGGCATCCTCGCAGTCGACAACGGTGGGCTGCATATCCATAATAGTGAAAATCTTTTCCGCCGAGGCGAACGCCGATTGCAGCCAGTTAAACTGTTCGGCAAGGCTTTGAATGGGGTTGAAGAACTTGGATATATACATATAGAAGGAAACGATAACGCTGCTGGTCATCACTTGTCCGAAAATGGCTTTTTCGCTGAGCGCGCCGCTTGCGCCGAGCAGGAAAAGGGCAAGTACGGATACGATATACAGCATATATACCATAGGGCGGAAAATACCGAACACGAAAATTTGTTGGTGCTTGGATTTGCCGAGCTTGGCGTTCTTTTGGCTGAATTCTTCCAGCTTTTTGTCCTCGCGGTTAAAGAATTGCGTAATCTTGATACCCGAAAGGTTTTCGGATAAGAAGGTATTAATATCCGTGGTGTTGTCCTTAACTCTGCGGTAAGCCCTGCGGGAGAATTTACGGAAAATCACCGTAAAGAATACCACGAAGGGGACGAAGCACAGCACCATCAAGGTAAGCATGTAATTCAGGCACAGCATCGCCACGAGTACGCCGACGATGACGAAACAGTTTTTGATTAGGTTTACGATAATGTTCGTAAACATCATGGACACGCCGTTGGTATCGTTGGTAACGCGGGTTACGAGCTTGCCGACGGGGATATGATTAAGCTGTTCGTGGGAGAGGGTTTCGATATGCTCGAACAAGTCCATACGGATATTCGAGATAATCTTTTGCCCGATTTTTTGTAAGATGATGGATTGCGCGTACGAGCATACGAGGGTAACCACCAAGATACTTGCGTACAGTGCAATCATGAGATAGAGCCTAGGCAGTTCAAATTCCCCTTTAATCAAGCCTTGGATACGCCCGACGAGAAGAGGGGAGATGATATCGTAGGAAATAGAGAACGCCATTAAAAGGAGTACGAGCGCAAACCCTTTCCAGTAGGGCTTTGCGTAGGCGAGCAAGCGTTTTATGATTTCCTTGTCGGGGATATTTCTATCGAACCCGATGCTTTCCTTTTTATTCTTGATAAGCGCATATGCGAGCGCGAAGATAAGCGCCATTGCGCCGAGGATAGAGCCCATGATAATGAGCGGATAATACTTTTCAAAAAACGTCATATCAATTCTTCTCCGCCTCTAATTTTTGTAACTCTGCCATCGTCTTATAGGCGGGGCAGGTATTCAGGAGCTGTTCGTGTGTGCCGACGGCGGCTACGCGCCCGTCTTCGATATACACGATTTTATCCATTTGTTCAATCGTCGAGATACGGTGCGCAATCAAAATAGTCGTTTTGCCTGCTCGTTCCGCGCGCAGGTTGCGAAGGAGGGTGCGTTCCGTCTTGGTATCGACCGCCGAAAGGGAATCGTCTAAAATCAGGATAGGGGCGTCTACCATGAGCGCGCGGGCAATAGAAATACGCTGTTTTTGACCGCCCGACACGGTAACACCGCGTTCTCCTAATACCGTTTCGTACTTATCGGGGAATTCCTCGATATTTCCGCTTACGGCGGCAAGCTCCGCCGCGCGTTCCACGGCAAGTTGGTCTTTCACGTCGCTTGCAAAGGCGATATTGTTTGCAATGGTATCGCTGAACAGGAAATTATCCTGCGGTACGTAGGCGATAAACTTTCTAAGCGAGGAGATGGTAACGTCGTTGACGTCCTTTCCGTCCACAAACAAGCACCCGTCGTCCACGTTATAGTTACGCATAATCAAATCGACGAGGGTAGTTTTGCCCGAACCCGTTTTCCCGATTAAGCCGACGTTTTCGCCTGCCTCTATGGTAAAGGATACCTCTTGAAGCGCGTCGAACTCGCCCGTGGCGTGGCGGAAGGAAAGATTTCTAAATTCAATCTTACCCGAAACGTTTTCGATAGGGGTTGCGCCTTCCTTGTCGAAGACGTCCTGCGTGGCGTCCAACAGCTCGCTGATACGTTTGAGGGAAGCTTTGCCTCGCGAGGTCATTTCGATAATTTCCGAAACCGCCATAAACGGCCAAATGACCGAGTTGAAATACCCGATAAATTCCATAAGTTGTCCCGCGTTGAGGGTATCGTTGTATACGAGATACCCGCCGTAGCCGAGGATAACGCAAATGACCGATTCCACGAAGAGGGTAACGGAGATACGAAGGAGTACGGATAATCTCGTGTAGTCTACGTTTGCCACCTCGTTTTCGTCGTTGAGCTTTTTGAACGCCCAAAGCTCCTTCGCCTCTTTGACAAACGCCTTGATAACGGCGATGCCCGAAAAGCTCTCCTGCGAGAAATCGGACAAGTTGGAGAACGCCTGTTGGCGCACGTCCCATTTTTTGCTCATGTACGCGGACACGATTAAGGATACGGCAAGCAGGAACACCATGGGGATAAGGGTGAAGAGGGCTAACACGCCGTTCATCATCCACATTTTAACGATAGCCAGTCCCCCCAAGAACAGGGCGTCCGCAAGCATCATCGTACCCCAGCCAAAGCAGTCGTGTACCGTTTCGATATCGTTGGTGAACAGGGACATAAGATTCCCGACCTTGTTGACCTGATAGTACTCCTGCGAGAGGTTTTTACAGTGGTCGAACATCTTTAATCGCAAAGCCGTTTCCACCTTAATACCCGCGCCGAAAAAGCAAATTCTCCATAAAAATCTGCCGATGATCATGGCGCAGATAATCCACATAAGGGGATTGCAAATATAGTTGAGCACGAACTTGAAATCAAAGGTCAAAAGCTCGCCGTCCACTTCGACAATGCCCTCGTTGATACCGTTGATGAGGTAGTTGTAAAGGCGGGGGATTTCCAGCTGTGCGTAATCGACGGCAACCAGCGCGATAAGCCCGAATAGGAACATGTATAGATATTTTAAGTAATAGCGGTTAATATGCTTTCCAAATAACATAAAAATGCCTCAAAAGTAAAAATCACATACAATATTAACATTCGCGCGCGTAAAAGTCAAGCGTTTGAAAATGAACAAACGATGAAAAATAGTTGCATAATCGCATTTTTTGTAGTATAATAATGGAATATTATACCCAAGGAGGGAATTGATTTGTTTAAGTTTAGACAAGATTCATATGCAGACGTGCGCATAGAAGACAGATTTTCTACTAGCGTTGCGTACATGAACGGTATGCTCAAAGAACTCAAAGAGCGTAAAGAGAAACGCGCGTTTATCCGCGTGTTCGACGGTAAGATGTGGTACTTCGCGTCCACGACGGACGTTAGCGACGTGCAAAACAAGCTTGACGGGCTTTACGCGCAGGCAAAGAGCAACGCAAAAATCAATAACAATTCCACCGTTAGACGTTATCAGGTCAACGTGGAAGAAAAGCTTGTATTCACGGATAAATCGGTAAGGGATATTTCCATTGCGGAAAAGAGAGCGCTCCTTGAAAGCTACCTGCCCATTTTATCCTCCTCCCCGCTTATGGCAATGCCTACGGCGACCTATCTCGATAGAAACAGCGTATTCGAGTTCTATTCCAGCAAAGGTACGGCGATTAAGTACGACTACCAAACCTGCGGTATCGTGCTTGCTTGCACGCTTGCGGAAGGGGAGAAGTTTTTCCAAGCCCATCACCAAATCGGCGACGTGTATTTTTCCAAGCTCCAAAGACGGGCTAAGGAAATCAAAGGGGCGTTCGACGAACAAATCGAGTGCATGAAAAACGAGGTGGCAATCACGCCCGGGGAATACCCCGTTATTCTCTCTCCCGAGGCGGCGGGTATCTTCGCGCACGAATCGTTCGGGCATAAATCGGAGGCGGACTTCATGCTCGCAGACGAGGGGATTCGTAAGGAATGGCAAATCGGCAAGACGGTAGCCTCGCCCTTGCTCTCCATCGTGGACTGCGGTAAATCGCTTGGCAGCGGGTACGTGCCCTACGACGACGAGGGTACGAAAGCGCGCAAAAACTACCTTATCAAGAAAGGGGTTTTGGCGGGCAGACTGCACAGCGGCGCAACCTCTGCGTACTTAAAGGAAAAAACGACGGGTAATGCCCGCGCGGTAAACTGTACCTTCGAGCCTATCGTCCGTATGACGAACACCTATATCGAGGCAGGCGAATCGACGGTAGAGGAGCTGTTTGCAGGCGTGAAGTTCGGTTATTATATCAAGAGCGTCAAGCACGGCTCGGGTATGAGTAAATTCACGATTGCGCCTTCCGTTGCGTACGAAATCGTGGACGGTAAAATCACCCGCCCCGTAAAAATCAGCGTTATCACGGGCGACGTATTCACCACCCTCGGTCTTATCGACGGGTTGTCGAACAAGGTCGAGTTCATGAGCTTTGTTTCGGGCGGTTGCGGCAAGAACGAACAGCACCCCTTGCCCGTAGGCTTCGGCGGCCCGCACGTGCGTATTTCCAAAATGTTCGCGCAGTAAGGAGGGGAAATCATGGAAAAAGAATATTTAGTCAATAAAAGCAATGAAATTACTTTGAACATCACGGACGGCAAGGTAGATTCCTACCGCGTTAAGGACGAAACCCAGCGCACCGTCCGCGCGTATGAAAACGGCTGTATCGGCGTAGCGGGCGCGCTCGGCGATGCGGACATGGGGGAACTTGAAGCGCAGGCAGTCCAAAAGCTTGCGGACGGGATTCCCTATCCCTGTAACTTAAACAAGGGCGTGAAGAAAAGTATTCTCCGCACGACCCCCGTTGTTGCGGAAAAAGACCTCATGCGCACCACTAAGCGTTTGGCGAAGAAAATCGCGAATGCTTGCCCCCGTTTTCTCGTAAACGGCAAAACGCAGTCCGCTTGCCATAAGGGTAGCTACGAAAATACCAAGGGTACGGAGCTTGCGTTTGAAAACAATTCCTTCCAAGTATTCTTGCAGGTAAAGGATAAGGATTCCTCGAATATCGCGGACGCGTACTACGGCGTAAGCGTGCCCCGCTACGGCAAAGTAACCGAGGATAAAATCGTAAACGACGTAAAGACCCTGCATGATGCTTTCTTCGGCGAAAAGGTAACTCTGCCCAACGGCACCTATCCCATGATTGTGGGCGCGTACGACGTGCTTGGGAATGCGGTTAAGGACTTTATCGCGGAATACTATATTTCGGGCGGTTCGCTTTTCAGCGGCAAGCTCGGCGAAAAGCTCTTCCACGACGATTTGACCGTAGCCGTAGACAGAAATCCCGTAACCAACCGTTCGGCGTCCTTCTACGACAGCGAAGGGGAGATTGCCAAGGACTACCGCGCGGCAATTATCGAAAACGGCGTATTCAAGAGCGTGCTTACGACCAAGAATACTTCCGCTATGTTCGGCTTGCCCTTATCAAAGACGGCGGCGGCGCCTTATGACGGCGTACCT
>JAZUQM010000104.1:0-3751 GCA_045605705.1 Candidatus Scatosoma sp. | reverse complement strand
AGTACGCTTCCCCCAAATAAATCGTCAATTTTTTCTCGTCGGTGTTGAGAAGGAGGGAGGTGAAATCCTTAATGGGGAATTTGCTTTTGATAAAGCCGAATTGCGTAATAAAGTATTCTTGAGTAACAAGATAACGGGATTTGAATAAGACGCCGATAACGACGGCAATCCCGAATATGCAAACGGCGATAAGAAAAGGAGATTTTAGTACGTCGCCAAATCCGTGCACGCCGTCCCGGACTATGCGCCAAATGCTAAGCGCTATCCCCAACGAACACAGTAAAATTACGGCGATTGCCAGTGTAATCATAAGTGGGGTAAATTTGAATTTGAAGATTTTAGCCTCTTGGGGCGCGGATTTCTTTTTCATGGCACTATTATACCACGGCATACTTGAAAAATCAATGCTATTTGAAAAAAATATGTGAAATTATGC
The DNA here is from genome assembly GCA_045605705.1 of Candidatus Scatosoma sp. Classification (GTDB taxonomy): domain Bacteria; phylum Bacillota; class Clostridia; order Christensenellales; family Borkfalkiaceae; genus Scatosoma. Next base: position 3,315 of record JAZUQM010000104.1, on the reverse strand, counting down.
AAAAAGCGAGTGCTTTTGTTGCAAAAAAAACGTCGAAGGAGTATAATAGAAAGGTATTTTAGGAAGTGTTGATTATGAAGGTGCATCACGTAGAGGAAAGCGAAGAGGCGGTAGCGCTTCGGGAGAAAAAACAATACGAAAAAATGACAAAAACGCCTATTCCGCGCTTGGTTATAAGCTTGGGGATTCCCACCATGCTCAGCATGATGGTAACCTCCCTTTATAACCTTGCGGATACCTATTTCGTGTCCATGATTGGCGACGATGCAATTACGGCGGCTGTAAGCAACCTGCTTGCGCTTATGTCCATTATACAAGCGATAGGATTTACCTATGGTATGGGCAGCGGTGCAATCGTTTCCAAGCTTTTGGGTAAACGGGATAGAGAGGGAGCGGATAAGGTAGCTTCGTCGGCGTTTTTTATTGCCGCGGTCAGCGGAGGGCTGATCCTCCTCTTCGGGATGTTGTTCCTAACCCCGCTCATGAAGCTGTTTGGGTCTTTGGATGCGGAAACGATGGGCTACTCCAAGGAATACGCGCGGTACATACTTTTCGCTGCTCCGTTTATGTGCATGTCCTTTGTTTTGAACAACGTTTTGCGTGCAGAGGGGAAAGCGGTGCTGTCCATGATTGGCTTGATCGTAGGTGCGCTCGTCAACGTGGTATTGGACCCCGTTTTGATTTTCGCCGCGGACATGGGTGTCGCAGGTGCTGCTATTGCGACTTGCACAAGTCAAATGATTAGCTTTGTGATATTGCTATTTATGTTCTTGTCGGGCAAAACCATCGTAAGACTTCGTGTACGAGCGGTTTCCTTACATTATTCGGTATATTGGGACGTAATCGCTACGGGCTTTCCTTCTTTCTGCAGACAGATTCTCGCCAGCCTTTGTTCGGTGTTCTTAAACCGTGCCGCGTTTACTTGCGGTGTAGCCGCCTACGGCGGACTGGAGGAGGGAGGTAAAGCGGCACAGGCGGCATTTGGCGTCGTGCATAAGGTATTCATGCTGGCATTCTCTATATCGCTTGGGATAGGGCAGGGGTATCAACCTGTTTTGGGGTATAATTACAGCGCAAAACGCTTTGATAGGGTCAAGTCCGCGTATTTATTTACGCTTGGCTTTTCCACGGCGCTTATGGGGGTATTTTGCGTCTTTTGTGCAATCTTTGCGCCCGCGCTTATGCGCGTGTTCAGCCTGTCGAATATGGCGACGGAAATCGGGGCGCTTGCATTGCGGTTACAATGTATTACTATGACGATGCTGCCCTTGAATTTCATGGCGGGGCTTACCTATCAGGTGGTCGGTAATAAAGGGATAGCTTCGCTTTTGTCTGTATCCCGACAAGGCTTATTCTACGTACCCCTCGTACTGATTTTACCCAACGTTATCGGGCTTTTAGGCGTACAGTCCTGTCAGGCGATTTCCGATTTCTTTGCGTTTTTCTTTGCGATTCCGTTTACGGTTATGTTCTTTAAGACCTTAAAAAAGGAACAGGCGAAAACCGAATAGATTCATCAAATAAATAGGGCAGGTATGCGTTGAAAGCATACCTGCCCGTTTTTTATTATCTTAAAAATTATACGATGCCGTGTGCCATCATAGCCTCGGCAACCTTTTCAAAGCCCGCGATGTTTGCACCCATGACGTAGTTGCCCTCGAAACCGTATTTTTTCGCTGCATTGTCGATGTTGTGATAGATGTTGACCATAATCGTTTTCAGCTTTGCGTCAACCTCTTCCGCCGACCAGTACAGTCTGCCCGAGGACTGCGCCATTTCCAACGCCGAGGTGGCAACGCCGCCTGCGTTCGCCGCTTTTGCGGGAAGGAAGATAACGCCTTTTGCCTTTTGGAAGGTATCGATTGCGTCAAGCGTGGAGGGCATATTTGCGCCTTCGGCAACGTATTCAACGCCGTTGGCAACCAACGCCTTCGCGCTTTCGCCGTCGATTTCATTTTGCGTAGCGCAGGGCAAAGCTACGTCGCAAGGAATCGTCCAAATGCCTTTACAGCCTTCCGTATAGGTTGCGCCTTTTACGCGGTTTGCATATTCTTTAATACGGCCGCGCTCCACTTCTTTGATTTGCTTAACGACAGCCAAATCAATACCGTTGGGGTCGTACACGTAGCCGTTAGAGTCGCACATAGCAACAACCTTGCCGCCAAGCTGCTGCGCCTTTTCGCAGGCATAGATTGCCACGTTACCGCTGCCCGAAACAAGAACGGTCTTATTTTCCAGCGTAACGCCTCGCATTTTCATGGCTTCGTCAAGCATATAAACCAAGCCGTAGCCCGTAGCCTCTTTTCTTATCAAGGAGCCGCCGTAGGAAAGTCCGCGCCCAGTCAATACGCCTACGTGTTCGTCGCGAAGTCTTTTGTATTGTCCAAAGAGATACCCAACCTCGCGTGCGCCTACGCCGATATCGCCCGCAGGAACGTCCGTATCCGCGCCGATATGGCGGTACAGCTCGTTCATGAAACTTTGACAGAACGCCATGATTTCGCGGTCGGATTTGCCTTTAGGGTCGAAGTCGGAACCGCCCTTACCGCCGCCGATGGGAAGACCCGTAAGGCTATTTTTCAGGATTTGTTCAAGCCCCAAGAACTTGATAACCGAAAGGTTAACGGAAGGGTGGAATCGAAGCCCGCCCTTATAGGGGCCGATTGCACTGTTGAATTGAACGCGGTAACCCTTGTTTACGTGTACTGCACCGTTATCGTCTACCCAAGGCACGCGGAATAAAATGGTGCGTTCAGGCTCGGTAAAGCGTTCCAAAAGGGCAGCTTTTTCGTATTCGGGATGTGCGTTAATAACAGGCTCCAAGGTTAACAAAATCTCGGTTGCCGCTTGGTGAAATTCCTTTTCACCGGGGTTGCGCTCTTTTAAGTCGTTCAAAACTCTCTCAACGTAGCTCATAAATATCTCCTAAAAAATAAATTTCAAATATGGGTTCAATCGAAAATCTCGATATAAGTATATCTTATCATTTTCCCTAAAATTTTGCAAGGATTTGATACGGAAAACGTAAAAACGGCGATTCACTTTTTATTATAAGGTATATAAGCTTTACTTATACCGAAAAGTATTGCAAAACAATTGATTTTTACAAAAAAAAGGCGTATAATAGAGGATAAGTAAAAGCAACATGCCTGTATAGTTAAATGGATATAACAAACCCCTCCTAAGGGTTAGTTGTGAGTTCGCGCGAGGCGCAACGCGCCGACGCCCTGAGCGATAGCGAAGATACTCGCTGCGAGAATCGTATTAAAAAAAGAATAAATGCCTGTATAGTTAAATGGATATAACAAACCCCTC
>JAZUQM010000103.1:0-5652 GCA_045605705.1 Candidatus Scatosoma sp. | reverse complement strand
CTTCGAAAATTCCAATAAATTCATCGATGGTAATCAGGTCTGCCTTAACTTCCCATTCGTCGCCCGTCTTATCTACCGTACCGTTAAACGCATAGCTGCCCGCATAGTGGCTGAGCTTTTCCTTGGAGCCGTCTTTGACGTTTTCCTTGAAGAAGTAGTACTGACCGCCCTCTTCAAAGGAATGGTTTGCATGGTCGTGTTCGGAAATCCAGCTAGTACGTAAATCCTTACCCTTTACCTCGTCGAGGATATCTCTTCTTACCATATACAGCTCGCTTTGCGAAAGGCCTCTGTTTTTCGCCTCGGTATAACGAACGTTTTGACGGGTAGAGAAAGGAATTAAAATGTTATAAACAAAGCCGAAGTTTTCCAACCCGTACAAAATCAAGGTATCCTTAGACGCGCCGTCGATTGCCGTGGCAAACGAAGCAGGACTTTCCGCGTAATCACGCTCGTTTTGCGCTTTGTACGCATTGTATTTATCCTGCATATACTCGTCGTCAAGCTCGATATTCACCTCGCCTTTCAAATCCTCGAAGTACTTGTCGATAAGACTTTGCTCTAAGAGGGAAGAAAGCTCGATATAGTAATAGTTAAGACCCGTAACGTCCGAAACGTCCTCTACCACGCCGTCCGAATTATCCAAATCCACAAGGTTATAGCCCTGCAAATTGGTAAGGAAAGCATTGTACGCCTTTAATCTAGAGGTTACCGTCGAACCGTCGATGGGGTCGTAGTTCAAGCATTCGCTAAGCGCATTGCGACCCGTCCAAATGCTGTAATCGTTGGTATAGTAGTCTTCCTTATCCGTTTCCACGCCCGTGGGAAGAGTACGCGTCTCTTCGTGGTCGTGTTCTTCATCGCTTTCGGTAACGAAGCCCCCTTCCAAGGAATCAAGGGAGTCGTTAAAGGATTTTTTCAAATCGTAAACGGCTTTCTCGTAGTCCTTCAAGGACTCGGCGTCTTCCTTTCCCTCGGTTAAGAAATACTTTAAGGTAAGCACTTCGGGATATTTTTCAAGAAGAGCCTTTTCCTTATCCGTCGCCTTGCCCTTCTCCGCCGCAACGTAAGCATTCATGCCGTCTACGCTGAACGGACTGTTTTCTTTGGCGAAATAATACGCAACCGCGTATTGTACCATAATTTCTCTGTTAACAAGACTATCCAAGAGCATATTGAAGGTTGCCTCATAGGTATAGCCGTAGTTTTGTACGTACTGATACCCCGTGCTAAGGAAGGAAGAAATCAAATCGCGCTTGGTAATGTCCTTCGATAAATTTTTAACGACCTTTTCTACGTTGTCCGCTTGGGCTTTGTATTCAGCCGCGGCGGAATTTCTCAATTGGGAGGTAATATCTACCGTTGCGACAATCTGTTCAAGGTCCTTTTGACTGTCGGTGGTGATAAATCCGCAGCCGCTTGCCCCTACCGCAATCGCAACGCCCATAAGCAAAGCCGTCGTCTTTTTGAAAGTGTGTTTTTTGTTCATAAAATCTCTCCGATTTTTTATCCTACTATCGTATTATTCCAAAACGCGGGAAAGGCACACTTTCCCCTATTCTCGAATACTACCAAGCTATATTATACCTTATTTTTATAGAAAGTGCAAACGTTTTTACTTATAAACTACGCGAAAGTTAACGCAAATTTCAAAAATTTTGTCATTTCCGCCATCAATTCCGCGCTATCACGCTTACCGAAGAATTCTATCACGGGCGCCTCCGCCATATTCAAACGCACTTTACCCTCGTATTTATCCATTGCCGCCATCAAGCCTTTCTCACCAAACGACTGCAAGGAAGGAAATTCCAATGCCCCAACGCCCTTAATAAGAGAAATTTTTTTAACGTTGAATTTCGCCGCATAGCTTTTGAGCACCGCAATGACAAGCAAATTTTCTACCGCCCGCGGCAGCTCGCCGTAGGTGTCCTTGAGGGAGGTATATACCCTTTTATAATCGGCAACCGTGGAAATTTCCGCAATTTGCTTATAGCAATCCAAACGACCTGCGGACGATTCGATATAGTGTTCGGAAATGTAGGCGTTGGCATGAATATCCAGCTCCGCCACCGTTTGCGTTTCGCCTGTAAGTTCCTCTTTTAAGAGCTTAGAATACAGCTCGTATCCCACCTTATCCATATGCCCGTGCTGCTCCGCACCGAGCACGTTGCCCGCGCCGCGAATTTCCAAATCCCGCATCGCAAGCTTGTACCCAGAGCCAAGCTCGGTAAACTCCATAATCGCTTTTAACCGCGCCGCCGCGTTTTCCGTCATGACCTTTTCCGCCTTAAAGGTGAAATACGCATGGGCGAGCCGTGTCCCTCTGCCCACTCTGCCTTTGAGCTGATAAAGCTGAGAAATCCCCAGTTTGTCGCTGTCGATGACGAGCAGGGTGTTGGCGTTAGGCAAATCGATGCCGTTTTCGATAATGGTAGTCGTAATCAAAATATCCGTTCTGCCGCCGTAGAAATCAAGCACTGCATTTTCCAACGTCGTCTTTTCCATTCTACCGTGCGCTACGGAAATTTTCGCTTCGGGAAGAATGCTCTTAATTTGCGCCGCAAAGGTGAAGATGCTCTCCACTTTATTGTAGAGAATAAATACCTGCCCCCCTCGTGCAAGCTCTCTAAGGCAAGCGTCGCGAAGGAGAGTTTCCGTTTCCTCAACGATGTACGTTTGTACGGGCAAACGCTCCGACGGCGGGGTTTGAATGGTAGAAATATCCCGTATCCCCGACAAGGACATATGCAAGGTTCGGGGTATCGGCGTCGCCGTCATGGTCAAACAGTCGATATCCTTTCTAAGATGCTTAATACGCTCTTTATGTTCCACGCCAAAGCGCTGCTCCTCGTCCAAAACGAGCAAGCCAAGGTTCTTAAACTTAACGTCGGCAGAAAGCAAACGGTGGGTGCCGATTACGAAATCGATACTGCCCTCCTCCAAACCTTTGAGAATCGCCGCCTGCTCCTTGGGGGTATTGAATCGGTTTAGCGAGGCTATCTTAACCCCGAACTCTTCAAATCTTGCAAGCGCGGTATTGAAATGCTGAGAGCAAAGCACGGTGCTAGGACACATGAGCGCGGCCTGCTTGCCCGCCAATACGCAAAGGTATACCGCGCGGAAAGCCACCTCCGTTTTACCAAAACCCACGTCCCCGCAAAGCAGGCGGTCCATGACCTTGGGTGAACACATGTCCATTTTAATTTCCGCAACCGAGCTTGCTTGATCGGGCGTGAGCTCATGCGGGAACGCGCCCTCGAACTCCTGCATAAACGGCTCGTTTGCGGGAAAAGCATAACCCTTGTTTTCCGCGCGCTCGGCGTACAGCTTTTTCAAATCGAACGCAAGCTTTTTTAGAGAGGCTTTAACCCGAGCTTTTACCCGTTCAAAATCCGCCCCGCCGATTTTGCTAAGCGCGGGATTGTTATCCCCGACGTATTTGGATAAAACGTCCATGCACTCGGCAGGAACGTAAAGCATATCCCCGTCCTTATAGGACACGGCAACGTATTCCTTCGTACCGTCCGTGGTTTCGATTTTCTTCATGCCTACGGCTTTGCCGATACCGTGCGTTTCGTGTACGACGAAATCCCCCACCTCGGGCGCGGAGAACATATCCCCCCGTTTTCTTCTAATACGCTTGGTTTCGCGGGGCTTGGTATACAAATCCCCCGTACCGATAATCGCAAGCTTGCACTCGTGTAGTACCATACCCTTATCCAAGGTTTCGGGAAGCGCACATATCCCCGTAAAAGCGGACATGGTATCAGGTAATTTCACCGTAGATACGTATTCCTCGGCAAGCTGTTCACACATTTTTACCGTGCGAGTTTCGTTACCGCAATACAAAAGCACCCGATAACCGCCTTTCTTCCAGTTGATAAGGTCGGTTACAAGCGCGGGAATACCGTTTAAGTATTTCGCGGTGGGTGTTGCTGAAAGATTGTAAATTTTTAAGGGCTCAAAGAAAAAGGGATTGCCCGTAAAGGTTTGCATTGCCACCCTACGCACCGATTGTATCTTTTGCAAAAACTGCGCTTTGTCTACGTATTGCTTTATCGAAAAATCCAGCGCCTCGCCTCCCTCTTTTAAGCGATGAAAACGCTCCTCATGTTCCTTATAAAGGGCATTGAATTTATCCCAAAGCGTTTTCCCCTCGTCAAAAATAAGAACGGTATTTTCAGGCAATATAGAAAAGAAATCGGTGGAATTTTCTAAAAGCGGCATTAAAAAGGCGTCGCTTTCCCCTTCGCCCGATAAAAGCTCGTCCGCAATTTCCCGCGCGCGGGTGTAGGCTTGCGAAGTCTTGCACTTTTTGACGCTCTCGTCCAAAAACTTAGGCAAATTCGCCCTATCGTTATCGGTAAGGGAAATATCCGTTGCACTGAGCAAAGTAATTTCCGTAATCCCCGCAAGACGCTCCCCTGTTATCGCGTCATAGGGCTTAATTTTCTCGACAGTATCCCCGAAAAAGTCGATGCGGACGGGGTGTTCCGCGTTGATGGGGTAAATATCCAAAATATCCCCGCGCAGGGCGAACACGCCCTTGGTTTCTACCTCAAAGTTACGGGTATAACCCATCTCCACCAGCGTTTTAGGCAGGGAAAGAAAATCATAATCCTCCCCCTCTTTTAAGGTAAGCGTTTGTAAACGCTTGGGGAAAAGCTGCAACAGCGCGTCGATTTCCGCCGTTACCACTTCACACCCCGTTTGTAAGGCATGGATACCGTTTAATCTACGGTATAACGCGTCCTTGGAAAGGGCTTTACGATAAAGCAGCACCTCGTCCTTTGCCGAAAGCACCTCCGCCCGTTTCCCAGAAAGCGCGGTGATATTTTCCGCGGCTTTACGCGCCGAGGTATTATCTGCCGTAATATACACAACGGGATAAGGCGACAAGCCCGCAAGTAGGTATTTCAAGGCGTCGGAAACGCCGAAAACCGCCGTGGGCGTGCCGCGGCGGAGATCTTCTTCGTATGAGGAGAACTGTTCTCCTATTTGGGATAACGTAAGAAAACCACGTTTCACTTGAATATTACCTTCTCAATTGAACTTGCACATTACCTTTTCAATATCAAGACCGCGGGCAAATTCCGCCGCCGCCTCGCCAGCTTTTTTACAAGCTTCGCCAAAGAGCGGATAATCTTCCTTGCGGATTTCGGCAAGCACGTAATTGATAATAGGGATATCCACTTCCTTGTCGCGAATACCGATACGGATACGGGCAAAGTCCTTCAAACCCGTTTCCCCGATAATACTGCGCATACCGTTATGCGTGCCGGCGCTGCCGTTTGCACGGATACGTATCTTGCCCTTGGGCAAGTCGTAATCGTCGTAAATCACAAGGAGCTTATCCTCGCTAATTTTATACTTGGACATGAGTTGTTTGACCGCCCTGCCTGAATTATTCATATAAGTAAGCGGACGGGCAAGAATGACTTTCTCCCCGCCGACAAACGCCTCGGCAACGGACGCCTCGCATTCCTTTTTCTTGAATTTTGCGCCCAGCGCCTCCGCGCAATCGCCCACCGCAATATAGCCTATATTATGAAAGGTCTTTTCATATTTTTTGTCGGGATTCCCCAAACCTACGATAAGATACATGGTATATTCCTTTTGATTCAACCGCCCAAAACAGGTCTTGAGGGGCTA
>JAZUQM010000102.1:0-5563 GCA_045605705.1 Candidatus Scatosoma sp. | reverse complement strand
TGCTCATAGGAGCATTTGACCATAAACACTTTACAGTCCAAACCAAAGTACGAGCACGCCATACTAAGCGCCGTACCCCATTGACCTGCACCTGTTTCCGTGGTAACCCCTTTCAAGCCCTGTTCTTTCGCGTAATATGCCTGTGCGATAGCGGAATTGAGCTTATGAGAACCGCTGGTGTTGTTGCCCTCGAATTTATAGTAAATTTTCGCAGGCGTACCGAGTGCTTTTTCCAAACAGTATGCGCGAACTAAGGGCGCGGGGCGGTACATTTTATAAAAGTCGCGGATTTCCGTAGGGATATCGATATAGGGGGTGGTATCGTCCAGCTCTTGACGGGCAAGCTCGGAGCAGAACACTTCCTCAAGCTCTGCTTGCGTCATGGGTTGCAGGGTCTTAGAATTGAGCAGGGGCGCAGGTTTCTTTTTCATAAACGCGCGCAAATTCAGCCATTGCTTGGGCAGTTCGCTCTCTTCCAAATAAATCTTATAAGGTATTTCTTTTTTCATATTCGTTCTTCCTTTACAGCTCTAAATAATCGAAAATCCCGCCCGTTTCCAAGTCCTTGAAATATATCGAATTTCCGTCGATCAAGATATACGAATGGGGGGTGCCCTCTTTGGGCAGGGAAACCGACCCGCAGTTTAGATAGTGCGCTCCGTTTCCCAAAACGCGGTTTTCAGGGGTATGGAAATGCCCGTTAAAAAGCAGGTCGCCTGCTTTAAGCAAGGGGGGCATGTCCGCGTTGAATAAGTGCCCGTGGGTTAAAAATAAGCTGCGTTTTTTATGGAAAAGCTGGGCATAGTCCGCCATAATGGGGAATTCAAGCACCATTTGGCCGACCTCGCTGTCGCAATTTCCGCGGACGCAAAGAAGTTTATCCTTGACCCCGTTCAACATTTCAAACACCTTTTTAGGGGAGTAGTCGTCGGGAAAATCGTTGCGCGGTCCGTGATAGAGCAAATCGCCAAGCAGCACGAGTTTATCCGCGCCCTCGAATTCAAACGCCAAGAGCAGCTGCTCGCACCAATAAGCCGAGCCGTGGATATCCGATGCAATAACGTATTTCATAATAAACCTTAAAAAATAAATTTAATTACGTCGAACTCTTCGGGGAGATACGCGTTGCTTTCAAATAGGCTTGCGTATTTTTCGAGGAGTACGGGCAATTCTTCTTCGCGGAAACTGCGGAAGGGGAATTCCGAAAAGTTGACCGCTTTATTTGCCAAAAGATTGATTGCCGTGGAAACAAACTCTCGGCTTTCGGTGATGCCCTTAATCGTGAGGTTGTTTTTGATGGCTTGTTCCAAATTGACGTGCAAGGGTTTATGGGTAAGCGAGCAAAACGCCACGTGCGCGTCTCGTTTTACGAGAGGGAACATAACCGAGGGCTCGGTACGGTTGGCGAATGCCAAATATACCGCCCCGTCCGCAAGCTTTCCGCCCGTAACTTCTAAAACTCTCGTTTTCAAGGTATCGTCGTTGGGGAAGGTATAGTAGATACCGCTGCGCTTTGCGCGCGCCAAGCGTTCTTGATTATTGTCCGCCAAAATAGGCACGGCACGGTGGTAAATGAGGATTTGGCAAAGGATATTGCCATACAAACCGCCGCCGACAACCAAGATATGGTCGCCCACTTGGATATTCATTTCGTCAACGACGTGCTCCGCCATAGCGATAGCGTCAATGAGGAAAGCCGCCTCATCCGAAACGGATGAGGGCAAAGGATACACGTCGTCCACGCCCGCGAGCACGAAATCTCTATAAAATCCGTCTACGGTTTCACCTGCTACGTTAAGCCCGTCGGGAGCGCATTCGTCTTCCGTCGTGCCTGCAAGGTAAACCCGCTCGCCTTTTTTAATAAAGGAATCCTCTTGTGCCTCGGTAACCTGCCCGATTGCAAATCTGCCGGGGATAAAAGGGGATTTCACCTTCACTGCGCCAGAATAGACGGCGACGTCCGATTCGGTTAAAAGCGCTTTGGTGATTTTTACCTTGACCTTATCTTCGCCCCGCTTTAAGTCGGGGGAGGTAACGTGCTGTAAATTATGGGGATAAGTAAGTTGCCAAACTTTCATAATACTCTCTTTTTGAAAAAAATCGCTTTATTATATAGAGTATAACTCATTTTCATGAAATTTGCAACTATTTTTTATAAATTCCATTCAAAAACAGTTGACGAGGATAAAAAAAAGCGGTATAATTAGCTAGCATGAAAGAAAAATAACAGCGAGGTGAAAATAATGAAGGCTGATATTCATCCCAAATATCACGAAGTAACTGTAACTTGCGCTTGTGGAGCTACTTTTAAGACGGGCACGACGAAAGAAGGCGACGTTATGAAAGTAGATATTTGCAGCAATTGCCATCCTTTCTTCACGGGCAAGCAAAAGTTGGTTGATACCGGTGGACGTGTCGATAAGTTCAAAAAGAGATATGGTCTTTAATTGGTAACACAGGGCTTTAAGACAGTCAAGTCTTAAAGCCTTCTTCTTTTGCAAGCTGAGAAGAAGTGAATTGTTCACTTCGTTCACTTGAATTATCCCTAACGGGACGTGAATTGTCTTACAAGGCAAGACGTTGTGGGAATATTTCCTTAACGCAAACCTTTGGTTTGCAATTCGCGAGAAGCATAGTTTTTCAACTCACCTACAAGGTAGACTTTATGAAAAAAGAAAAAATCAACAAAAATTGTACCTATATCGGCGGTCAAGCGGTTATGGAAGGGGTCATGATGCGAGGCAAGGCCTCCATGGCTACCGCCGTCCGCGACCCCGAAGGGGGTATTCAAATTGAATCCGAACGTTTACAGGTCAGCGAAAAACGTAAACGTTTGAACCGTATTCCGTTCGTGCGCGGGGTGCTCAATTTTATTTCCTCGCTTGTGGACGGCAACCGCGTGCTGATGCGCAGCGCGGACGTTTGCATGCCCGAGGACGACCAGCCTACAAAGGCGGAAAAGTGGTTAAACGAAAAGCATAAAATCAGCTTGGACGGGGTACTCAACACCCTCTCCGTTGTGCTTGGCGTGGTTTTGGCGGTGCTTATCTTTATCGCGCTTCCGCAGTGGATTACGGGTTTTTTGCCTGAAGAAATCTTCGATAAAACGGACAACGGCTGGGCAGGGCTTTGGTTTAACCTCGTGGAAGGGGGTATCCGTATCCTCATTTTCGTGGCGTATATCCTGCTGATATCCCTTATCCCGTCCTTAAAACGCGTGTTTATGTGCCACGGCGCGGAGCATAAGACGATTACCTGCTACGAAGAGGGTAAGGAGCTCACCATTGAAAACGTGCGTACCTGTTCTCGCGTGCACGACCGTTGCGGTACGACCTTCCTTTTTATCGTGATGATTGTCAGTATCTTGGTGTTCTCCCTTGTCAACGTGGGGATTGCCTCCTTGGGACTGTATACGGATAACGATAAGCTGAACGGTATTTTGCGTTTTGTATTTAAGCTGTTGATGCTCCCCGTAGTGGCGGGTGTTTCGTATGAAGTTTTGCGTTTGCTTGCCAAAACGAAGAGTAAATTTTTCCTCATTTTCAAATTTCCGGGGTTATTGTTACAGCGCTTGACGACAAGTGAACCTGAAGACGGTATGATCGAGTGCGCAATTACCGCGTTTAAGACGGTGCTTGCAATGGACAGCGACCCTACCATTCCCGAAAAGGTATTCGCCGTACCAGGGAAAATGAGCGCCTTGCTCAAAAACACCAAAAAGCGTTTTGCGGATAATGGCGTAGACGAAGAGGATGCGGAGTGGATTTTTTCCCTTATTTTGGGAATTCCCAAGAGTGCGGTGGCTACGGAAGAACGCATTTTGAAGGCGTCGCAGGCAAAGGAGATTATTAAAATCGCCGACGAACGCTTGACGGGAAGACCTCTTTGGTATATTATCGGGGACACCGATTTTTGCGGGTATAAGATTAAGGTGGACGAAAGGGTGCTTATTCCCCGTCCCGAAACGGAAGAAATGGCAATGATGGTCGTTGCGGCGGCGGAAGAGGGGAACTCCGTTCTCGATTTGTGTACGGGCAGCGGCGCAATCGCGATTGCCGTGTATAAGGAGCTGCAAAAGAACAACCGCGAGGTCAAAATGACGGCGGTGGATATCAGCGCGGAGGCGTTGGAGCTTGCCAAAGAAAACGCCGAGGCAAACGAAGCGGATATCCTGTTCTTGCAATCGGATTTATTCTCCCGCTTGCGCGGCAGATTTGATATTATCGTATCCAACCCGCCCTATATTCCTTCCGCGGAGATTGACGCCTTACAAAGAGAGGTCAAAGACCACGAACCCCGCCTTGCCTTGGATGGCGGCGCGGACGGTTTAGAAATTTACAGAAAAATTGCCGCTGAGGCGTCTAAGTATTTAACCCGCGGCGGTATGCTGATTATGGAAGTCGGGGCAGGGCGGGCAAGCGAAGTTGTCAAGATGTTCAAGGGCAATTCCTATGCTATGGTTGTGCAGGATTTTAACGGTGTGGACAGATACGTTAAAATTGTAATGTGAATTGTTCCCTTCGTTCACGTGAAACTTGGGTGAATTGTCCCTACCGGAACGTGAATTGCCTGGCGAAGCAAGACGTTTTGGAAATATTACAATAACGCCGACAAAGTCGGCAATTCACGAACGCACAGCGTTCAATTCACGGCGTAAGCCAATTCATGTAAGCTTGCTTACAATTCACGTTAAAAGGAGGTTTCCATGTTTGACAAATTAAAGGATATGAAAACGCGTTATGAGTTTTTGTCCTCACAGCTTGCCGACGCGGCGGTGATTGCGGACATGGGTACTTGGCAACGCTATTCTAAGGAGCAAGCCGACCTTACCGAAACGGTGGAAAAGTACGAGGAATATCTCGCAAAAGAAAAGGAGATGACGGACGCGTTCGACCTAGCGGAGCTAGAAACGGACGCAGAAATGAAAAAAATGCTTCTCGACGAAGGGTATGCGTGCAAGGAACTTCTTGCAAGCCTAAAGGACGAATTAAAAATTCTGCTTTTGCCCAAGGATAAAAACGACGAAAGAAGCTGTATTTTAGAGGTCCGCGCGGGTACGGGCGGGGAAGAGGCGGCGCTGTTTGCCGCGGAGCTTTGCCGCATGTACCAAAACTACTGCGCGGCGCACCGTTTAAAGGTGGAAGAAATGGACATCAACGCCACCGAGCTTGGCGGGGTCAAAGAGGCGATATACAACGTCAAAGGCGCAGGCGCGTATAAGCTGTTGAAGTACGAAAGCGGCGTACATCGCGTTCAACGCGTACCTGCTACCGAGACGCAGGGCAGAATCCACACTTCTGCGGCGACCGTTGCCGTTCTTCCCGAAGCGGAGGAAGTGGAAGTGGAAATCAACGATAAGGATATCCGTATCGATATTTTCCATTCGGGCGGCGCAGGCGGTCAAAACGTCAACAAAGTGGCGTCGGCGGGGCGTATCACCCACTTCCCGACGGGGATTGTCGTCACCTGTCAAGACGAGCGTTCGCAGTTAAAAAATAAAGAGCGCGCGTTTAAGGTGCTGCGGTCAAGGATTTACGATTTTTATAACGGACAAAACGCGAAG
>JAZUQM010000101.1:0-5081 GCA_045605705.1 Candidatus Scatosoma sp. | reverse complement strand
TTCATGGGCTTCGGCGGCATTAGATATATGGAAGTTAACTACAGCGACGCTGAATGGGCAGAATACGTTAAGGAAAACAACTACGACCTTACGAATGAGTACAAGAAGACCGAATAATTCGGCATACTAAAACAATAAACTGTGCGGCGGGCGAAAGCTCCTTTCGCCCGCCGTCGTTTTTGTTGTTTAGCAAAACAACGAATTTTCTTAAATTTTAGAAAAACGAAAGGGTTTTAAGGCGTTAACTTTGCGTATACTATGCGCAGGGATAATGCGCTTTTTTGACGAAAGGGGATTTATCGTTTTTTTTTACAAATCCCTGTACTTACAACTTTGAAAACAAAGGAGTAACAACCTATGTATATGTTCAAATACGTTATGAAACGTTTGGGGCTTATGCTCATGACGTTTTGTATCATCTTTTTAATGTGCTTCATCTTAATAAGAATGTTGCCGCCCATCATCGTCGGCAACGTTAAAGAGCCTCTCACCGTTTATAGACAATATGAGGCTCGTGGGTGGATTTGCAATATTCGCGAAGGGGAAAACGGTATTTTCTTGTATGATAGAGTGCCCGTTATGACTCAGCTCGGCTTTTATTTGGAGCGCGTGTTCGGCTACGGCGATTTCGGCGAAGTTACCACGCACCAGTATTATGCGGGCAGACAAGTGTTTGACTTGTTCACGGAAAAGTTGCCCCCCACCATTCTTATCAATATTTACTCTACGCTCATCGGTGTACCCATCGGCTTGGGCTTGGGTATTATTGCGGCTTTGAAAAAGAATAAATGGCCTGATCAGGTTATCAATATTTTCATTATTTTAATCATCTCTGTACCCTCTATCATTTTGGGTATTATTATTCAATACTTCCTTTGCTTTAAGTGGAGAATATTCCCGCTTACCGTAAACAAGGGGACCGATTATCTTTCCTATGAGATGTTCAAATCGATGATGCCCCCCGTGCTTGCGCTTTGCCTTGGTTCGATTATGGGCTATGCGCGTTATACGCGTGCGGAGCTTGCCGAAGTATTGACGAGCGAATATTTGCTGCTTGCAAGAACGAAGGGCTTGACCAAGCGTCAGGCAATTTTCAGACACGCAATTCGTAACTCCATGGTCGTTATTTTCCCGTCCATTTTGAGTGAATTTGTTGCCGTGCTTTCGGGCTCGCTTATCGTGGAGAAGATATTCTCCGTTCCGGGTGTAGGCGGTTTGTATTTGGAGTCGATTACCTTCCAAGATTATGATTTGTTCATATTCCTGTCGGCATTCTATACCTTTGTCGGCTTGCTTGCAGGTATTGTAATCGACATCAGTTACGGGTTTATCGACCCGAGAATTAGAATGGGGGCGAAATAATATGGAAAACGTAAAAAACAACATGAATTTCGAAGATATCCCCGCAGAAAAGTTTGAGTTTGCGCAAAAAGCGGATTTCAATAAGGATAGCAAGCTTGCTACCAAGCCCTTGACCTATTTCCAAGACGCGTTTAGACGTTTTTGCAAAAACAAGGGTGCGGTTGTCGGCGGTATCGTAGTTATTTGTCTTCTCATTTTTGCTATCATCGGGCCTTGGTTCACCCCTTATACCGCTTCCTATCACGACGATAGAATGTCGATGATTCAGCCCAAAATTAAAGCGTTTTATAAGTACGATTTTTGGGACGGATGTAAAAAGAAAGAGGTAGGGTACCTCAACTATATTACCGACTATGCATTGGGCTTAGAAACGGGTAAACCCGTCATCAAAAACGGTGAGGTGGAAAAGAGCGAGGACGGCACGCTTTACACCTACCGCTATGACACCTACTATGGTACGGGTTTTGGTAAATATAAGCTCATTTCCATATCGGAGTATGAGGATATTCAAAAATACCAAGATGAAACGGGTAAGCAGGTTATCTATCCTACCGTTCACCTTGACGATAGACCTACCTTAAAGCAGGACAAAGAAAACGCAAACATTTATTATAAGACGAAAAAGTCCGGCGGTAAAACGGTGCCTGTTGTGGAAAACGGTCAGGTCGTTCCCAACTACTGGACGTACACCGAAACGGAAGGGAAACCCGCTTTGGCGGCTTCCTATACGTCTACCGTTAGACATAAAGGGGAAGATACCTTAACCAAGGACGGAGAAAAGGCAAACTACGTTTACGGTAGATTGACGGACGGCGGCGTTGAGGTTCGTATCGAATACTACGAATATTATATTTATTACCACTCCTACGTATTGCAGGACGGCATCGAAGAACCCTTGTTTATCTTCGGTACTACCTCGGAAAAATGGGGCGGTAAGGATATCTATTCCTGCCTTTGCTACGGCGCAAGATTCTCCTTTATTTTCGCGCTTACCGTAGCGGTTGTAAACCTTGTTGTCGGTGCAATTTGGGGTTCTATCGCGGGCTATTTTGGCGGTAAGACGGACCTTTTTATGGAACGATTCACCGATATCTTGGGTGCCGTGCCGACTATGATCGTCATTACCTTGTTAAAATTGCACATGGGTACGTCGGGACACGCGCTATTGCTGTTCATTACCTTCTTCATGACAGGGTGGATAGGTATGGCACATACTACCCGTATGCAGTTCTACCGCTTTAAGAATCAGGAATACGTTTTGGCGGCAAGAACGCTCGGCGCAAGGGATAGAAGAATTATGTTCAAGCATATCTTCCCCAACGCTATCGGTACACTGGTTACCAGCTGCGCGCTCGTAATTCCGTCCATGATTTATTCGGAAACCAACCTGACCTATCTTGGTATCGTTAACCTGCAAACCAGCGTTGGTACCTTGCTTGCGGCAGGTAAGGACGACATGATGCTCGGTGCGTACGTGCCTTTGTTCCCTTGTATCTTCTTGGTTCTTTTGATGCTTAGCTTTAACCTGTTCGGTAACGGTTTGCGCGACGCGTTTAACCCTTCCCTTAGAGGCGCGGAGGACTAATCATGAATAAAGAAGTAAAATTATCCGTAAATAACTTAAAAATTTCCTTCCGCACGGACGCGGGTAAGGTGCAAGCCGTTCGCGATATTTCCTTTGATTTGTACAAGGGTGAAACCTTGGCAATCGTAGGGGAATCGGGTTCGGGTAAGTCGGTTACCTCCAAGGCAGTTATTGGTATTTCTGCGGCAAACGCTATCATTGAAAGCGGCGAAATCCTTTACGACGGGCAGGATTTGGTGCGCATTCCCGAAGAGGAAATGCATAAGCTTCGCGGGGATAAAATCGCTATGATTTTCCAAGACCCCCTTTCCTCCCTCGACCCTATCGTGCGTATCGGTAAGCAAATTACCGAGGCTATGCTTTTGAAAAACAAGGCAAACCGTAAAGAGGGGCGTACTGCGTTTAATAAAAAACTCGCTGTACTTGCCGATATGATGACGGCGGCATTAAACGAGAAGATTGCAAACGGCGAAAACGTAGAATGGGCAAACGAGCATTTGGCGCTTATTCCCGAATACGTAAAAACTTTCGACGGGTTCAATATCAAAGCGATTGCGCTTGAAAACGATTACAACATTGCGCGCACGGCGGCGGAAGAGCTTATCGCCATCATTGACGATTTCCTTTTCCTTGTAGAAAAGAAGCAAAAGGTTGACGCTTCCGCTACCTTAAAGCTTGCGATAAAGAAGCTTAAGGCAACAAAGAACCAGTACTTTGCATCGAAGTATTTGGAAACGCTCGACGCGTACACGGTACGCCTGAATGAGGCGATTAAGGCGGAAAAAGCCGACGATACCTTTATCGACGTGGTTAAAAAGCTCCTTGGTAAAGAATCGGCGTGCACGGAGGTTACTCAAGGCACCGTTGATCTCCTTAACGAGCTGAAGGCAACCTTAGCGGAGATGCTTGTCGCACCTAAATATAATTTCTTTAGAATCGGTTACTACGTATTTAAGCACCCCGAAGCGGATTTGAGTCAAATGCCCGCCGACGAGGCGAACGCTATGGCGTACGAGTTCTTAATGGCAGATTTCATGAACGCTTTTGAAGAGCTTGAGGAGATTGCCATCGAATACTCGCTTACGCGCACGCTTGAAAACAAGAAAGCGGCGATTTCGGCTATGGCGGAAGGGATTGAATTCTTCAAAACAAGGGATTTCAATTCGCAACAGGCTGGGGAAGTTGTAAAAAATACGGCAAAAGCAGTGCGCGCTGCAATCGATCCTCTGGAAGTTATTAAGGACAGCGTTGCATACACCTTTGCCGGGGCTTTGCATAGAGAAGTGGACAAGTACTTCTTCCATATCAAAAACAATCCCAAGGAAGAGGCTCGTTTTGAAAAACAAACGGCAAAACGTGAGGCGCTTCTTGCCAAGGGGAAAAAGGTGGACTGGAAGGTTGTGCCTAAGTTCATCATCGACCCTGCAGACCAGATTAAAAATATCCTTTCCGTTATCGAACGTGTGAAGGAAAAGTTTGAAAAGGACGTAGACTCGGCTGCTTCCATCAACGTGGATAAGCGCTGTGTTGAGCTGATTGATTATCTTAAGGAAAAGGCGTCGCAGGTCGTTTATAAGCTTACGCCCCGTATCGCTAAAGAAAAGGCAATTAAGCTCATGGAAGAGGTAGGTATTCCCGAACCCCGTATCCGTTATACGCAGTATCCGTTTGAGTTCTCGGGCGGTATGCGTCAACGTATCGTTATTGCGATTGCGCTTTCGGCTAACCCCGATATTTTGATTTGCGACGAGCCGACTACGGCGCTCGACGTTACCATTCAGGCGCAAATTTTGGAGCTTATTAATAAGCTTAAGAGAGAGCGTAATCTTTCTATTATTTTCATTACGCACGATTTGGGCGTAGTTGCAAACATGGCGGATAGAATTGCCGTTATGTACGCAGGTAAAATTGTGGAATACGGTACTTCGGAGGACATCTTCTACGATCCCCGTCATCCATACACGTGGGCGTTGCTTTCGTCCATGCCTGACTTGGATACGAACGAGAAGTTGGACGCTATCCCCGGTACGCCCCCCAATATGATTTATCCCCCCGTAGGGGACGCGTTTGCGGACAGAAACAAGTATGCGATGCAAATCGATTATGAAATGCAGCCGCCTATGTTTGAGGTTTC
>JAZUQM010000100.1:0-2201 GCA_045605705.1 Candidatus Scatosoma sp. | reverse complement strand
ATGGCATCAATTCGCGGGGGCGTACCTTGCGGAAAAGGTGTTTGGGGTTACGGATACGGATATTCTTAACGCCGTGTGCTATCATACGAGCGGGCGGGAGAATATGAGCGATTTGGAAAAGCTGATTTTCCTTGCCGATATGCTGGAAGAAGAGCGTGCCTACGAGGGTGTAGACGAGCTTAGGGGGTTGTTTTGGCGGGGACAGGGGCTTGACGAGTGCTTGGAAGAGGCACTGTTCCAAACTATAGAATTTTTGAAGGAAAAAAGAGCGGATATTTATCCGTTGACGAAAAAAGCATACGAATTTTATCGAAAAAGGAAGGAAAACTATGGCACAAATCACCAGTAAAGAGTTGGCAATTGCGGTATGTAAGGCGCTTGCGGATAAGCGCGGTAAGGATATCGTGGCTTTATACGTGCGCGAAAAGACGGATCTTTGCGATTATTTCATTATCGCTAGCGGCAGCAACGCTCCGCAAATCCGCGCTATGGGTGAGCGTGTGGAGGAATTGATTGAACGGGAGTACGGTATTCAGCCCTCCCGCACCGAGGGGGTGCGCGACGGCCGTTGGGCGGTCGTGGACTACGGCGACGTTATCGTGCATATCTTCAACGACGAAACGCGCCTCTTTTATCATTTGGAGCGCCTTTGGACGGATGGAGAGAATTTGAGAAAGTTCAACGAAGAAACGGGCGATTTTTAACCCTCTTTCCTAAATTGAATGGGCTTAGGCTCGCTATAGGCGGGTTTGGCTTTGCGTGTTTTGCGCTCTACAATATAATAGATAGGCTCCTGAGGTTTTTCCGCAGGGGCTTTTTTTTCGGGCGGAGGAGGGGGAGGCGTTTTTTTATCCTTTTGTATTTGATAGGTCCAACCGATTTGTGCAAGGCGTGCAATATGCACCCCTATAAGGCAAAGGATAAAAAGAAGTATGCACCAAAGTAAGCCCTTGACGGGGGTGGAAATTAAAAGATAAATATACATAAGTACAGTATATAAAAATTTTCTTGTCATAAAAAGGATAAAAATGGAATAAGGGGGCGGGGTTTGTCGCATACTCAAAACATGGAAAAATTGGAAAATAAAACCGAACAAACGCAACCTACCAAAGAAGGTCAAACGGCGGGGATTCTTTTGTCTAGCAGCGACGCGGAGGAATACCGCGCATACAAAAAACAAAAAAAGATAAATGAGATAGCCTCGGCGTTTGCGCGTACGGAAACTCCCATCGACGGAAAGTCTAGCACCGAGCGAGTGTGCGAGCATGCAATTCGCCTACGCCAAGCGGCGATTAAGGTTAATCTTCGCAAGCTTGCGCAACTGAAAGACCGTTTTTCTAAGACGGCGATAAGGCTGGACTGCGTTATCGGTAACGGGGAAACGGCGGTCAAGCTTAAGGCGAAGGAGATTGGTATGGCGCGGCGTATGGGGGCAAGGGAAGTGAGCGTGGAGGTACCTGCATCCCTACTTGCTGCCTGCCGTTTTGCGGAGATAAAAAAGGAATTAAGGAAGTTAAAGCGTGCGGCAAAAAAAGCGACCTTTAAGGTTTGTATGGATAAAAATTATCCGTTGGTAACGCTTGCACACGTTGCACGTATTTCCTCTGCCGTTGGAGCGCAGTATTTTTCCGTGCCCTATTTTGCGGGCTGCGAAAAGCTTAGGTTAGACCTTGTCGGCGGGTGTAAATTAGAAGTCAGCGAGGTGGAAAATTTAGAGGATTTCAAGAAAATGATAGGGGCAGGTACGGGACGAGTGATAACCTCCCGCGTTTGGGAGTTGTATACCGAATGGATGAAGGAGGCGGAAAAAGTTGTCGCGTTTACGCCTAAAACGGAGGAAATGCCGACCAACCTAAAACCCGTGCCCGAAGTCAAACGGGTAGAGTGTAAACCTATGCCGCCCGCGTCGCCGCTTCGTGGGAATCCTCAAACGGATTACCGTTGCCGTTTGGAGGGAACGGAGTTGAAATTTTATTAATCGGCGATTGTTATATCCGCGCATTATGCGCGGATATTTTTACGGGCTGGCGCATAGAATAAGGCATGAGAAAAAGCTGGATTGCCGTTTGTACGGCGGTGGTTGTAGGATTTATGGCAGCGTTAGGGCTTTGTATGCAGGTGCTTTTGCGCCCGCAAGCTGTTTCGGCGTTTGCGCAAGGGGGCATAAAAATCGTTTTGGACGCGGGACACGGCGGTATGGA
>JAZUQM010000099.1:0-3738 GCA_045605705.1 Candidatus Scatosoma sp. | reverse complement strand
TTTCCCTCTCGGTGGAATTGGTTCGGGTTCTATTGGGCTCGGAGGCACGGGAGAATTGATAGATTGGGAAATTTTTAATCGACCGAATAGAAATTCGAAGAATTGTTATTCGCATTTTGCTATAAAAGCGAATTACAAAGGAAAAAACTTAGTGAAAGTTTTGCAAGGGAGCGAGGACGATTTGTATAAATACTATCCGAGACGCGGGGCTTCTGGTGCTCCGATGGCGTCTATGTTGGGTTTTCCCCGTTTTAGAAACGTGGATTTTGACGGCGAATTTCCTCTTGCGAATCTTACCTTTACGGATAAAGATTTCCCTGCAAAGGTAAAGCTTTGTGCTTTCAACCCTTTTATTCCGCACGACGATTTTAATTCGAGCTTGCCCGTTGCATTTTTTGAATGGGAAATCGAAAACGTAACGGATGAAGAAATAGAATATGCAATCGCTTTTTCCGTGCAAAACGTTGCGCAAAAAGGCTTTAACAAAGAAATAAGCAAGGATAATATGCAAGGTCTGTATTTCGGTTGCGCAAACCTTGGAGAAGACGAAATCGGGTATACCGACCTTTGCCTTTTGACGGATAGCGACGACGTAGCGACGCGTATGTGTTGGCATAGAGAAACGGGCCCCAAAGATTCGATTAGAATGTATTGGTACGACTTTATGCAACAAAAACGTCTTCAACAGTTCGTATATACGGATATGACCCAAAAGGTCCACGGTACGGCTGACCACGGTACGGTTGCGTCTTACGTGTCCGTAAAGCCCCGCGAAAAGAAAAAGATTCGTTTCGTACTTGCCTGGAACGTACCCAATTACTATAATTATTGGACGCCGTATAAAGACGAGAACGGCAAGGATATCACTTGGAAAAACTATTACGCTACGCAATTTAAGACTTCGTTCGAGAGTGCGACGTATGCCTTAGAACGTTTCGACGAATTATATACGAAAACGGAGAAATTTAAAAACGCCTTGTTTAATAGCTCTTTGCCTTCGTTCGTGATTGATGCAATTTCGGCTAACTTGTCCATCTTAAAATCGTCTACGGTGTTACGCACGGACGACGGAACGTTATGGGGCTGGGAAGGTGTTCACGATACCTTTGGTTCTTGTGAGGGGAGCTGTCAACACGTTTGGAATTATGCATACGCCACACCCTTTTTATTCCCCAAATTAGAAAGGTCGATTAGAGAATCCTTTACGAAGTACGCTATGAACGAATTTGGTTCTACCTGTTTTAGAGTTTCTTTGCCGTTTGGTAGACCGCCCGTTTCGCCTATAGCCGCGCGTCCTGAATTGAAATATTTTGCTTGTCTTGACGGTCAAATGGGCGAGGTTTTCAAGCATTATCGCGAATGGAAGATTTCGGGCGACGACGAATGGATGAAAGCCAACGCCGAAAGCGTATTTAAAATGCTTGAATTTGCGTGGTCGAAAGACAATCCTAGCGCTTGGGATGCGGACAAAGACGGCGTGTTGGAAGGATTGCAACATCATACGTTAGATATTGAGTTGATAGGACCTTGCTCGTGGTTGGAAGGTATGTACTTATTAGCGCTTGATTGCGCGGCGGAAATTGCCGAGTGGCTTGGAGATGAAAAGCGTGTAGCGGAATACCGCGGGTTATACGAAAAAGGCAAAAAGTGGATGAATGAAAACCTGTTCAACGGTGAATATTTCACGCAAAAAATCGATTTGAAGGATAAGAGCTTGGTTGATAAGTTCAATCTTCCCAATTATTGGAACGAGGAAACGGGTGAAATCAGATATCAAATTGGTGACGGTTGTATTATCGACCAAATGTTGGCGGAATGGCACGCGCATATTTTAGGTCGTCCGATGATGTTTGACGAAGATAAAAAGAAGACTGCGTTAAAGAGCTTGTATAAGTACAATTATAAAGAATCCATGCGTGAGGTTACGAACTTCTGGAGAGTATTTGCGTATAACGACGAAAGCGGTACGATTATTTGCGAATATCCCGAAGGGGTTTATAGACCGATGAACCCTATGAATTACAACGAAGAAGTCATGACGGGGTTTGAATACGCATTGGCTGGTTTAATGCTCGCGGAAGGATTTAATCAAGAGGGCGAAACGATGGTAAAAGCGGTGCGTGACCGTTACGACGGTGAAAAACGCAATCCTTTTAGCGAAGTAGAATGCGGTATCAATTACGCGCGCGCAATGGCTTCGTACGCCTTGTTGCCGATATATAGCGGATTTACCTTTGATATGACGAAAAAATACGTTGGGTTTAATCCCGAGAAACAAGACGGCGCGCAATATTTGTGGAGCGTAGCGCAGTCTTGGGGAACGGTTTACTTTGAGAAAAACACCTGTCGTTTCACCGTTGAAAACGCGCCCATTTCTTTACAAGCGTTTGGTGTTCCGAGTGGTAAGAGTGCTACGGAAGTAATCATCGACGGTAAAACGGTGTCGTTTACGCAAGAAGGCGATAAAGTATATTTCAAAGAACAAGCAATCGCTAAAGAATTAAAGATTGTCTTTTAATTAAGCATCGTATAGTATAAGTAAGTATCCCCCACTAGAAGTGGGGGCTTTACTTTGCCCTAAAGGGCATTATACCGGCAGGTACTTAAGTACCGTCTTAATCTGCGACTGCACACAAGCAAGCTGTTTCCTTATTTTTTGGGTTTACCTTTTTTCTTTAGATTTGATTCCAGCCATTGCCGAAACGGATCATAATATTCCACCATGCTTATTTGGTCTGTAATCAAATCTTCTTGTTCTTGATTGCGTATATATTTTTGTACAGCTTGCTTGTTACCGCCTACTGTACTTACATAATATCCACGACACCAAAAATGCCTATGTCCCGATTTATATTTTAGGTGAGCATACCTTTCAAATATCATCATACTACTTTTACCTTTGAGATACCCTACAAATTCAGATACTCTTTCATTGGGCGGTATGCTCACCAACATATGTATATGGTCGGGCATTGCGTGCGCTTCTATTATTTCTATGTCTTTGCGCCGACATAGCTCTCTCAATATCTTTCCTATCTCTACTCTCAGCGCTCCAAAAATTATTTTTCTTCGATATTTTGGCGCAAAGACAATATGATATTGACATTTCCACCTTGTGTGTGCTAAACTAAATGTGTCGTTAGTTTGATTTTTCAATTTTAACGTCCTCCTTTTTGCTTTACTTGTGTACGGTTGCCAGCCTACATTTAGTTTAGCACAAAGGAGCTTTTTTGTGTATCTTATATATGCGAGAATCTAAAGTTTTTTTGCCCCCCTGCATAGCAGGGGGTTCCCTACGACTGCGCTTTATGGGCGCAGTCGTTTCTGTATAATAGAAAGAGGACGAAAAGGAAGATTAGTTCCTTTTAGTCCGCTTTGCTCTGTTTTCGTGTGCTTGCAAAAAGGAAATATACGCCTCCTGCGCGTCCGTATTTTGCTCTTTAAGGTCTTGCGTTTTGTCCTCCGCAGGGGCGTCCGCCTGCGACGGCGGAGGGGGTTGAGCGCCCTCTGAGGGCGTGGGGTTTGGTAAAAGCGATTGCAAAAATTGTAAAATTCCAAAGGGTTCCACGATAAAAAAGACCTCCAAGCATAAATTTACTGAAATTTTCAAAAATTTTCACGCAAAAAAGCAAGAAAAGAATTGATTTAATTGACAATTTGATATATAATAGAGTATGTGTTATTATTGTCGGCTTACGGCAGGCAATCGTACGCAAATTATTTTTAACACTTTTAAGG
>JAZUQM010000098.1:0-7605 GCA_045605705.1 Candidatus Scatosoma sp. | reverse complement strand
GATTCTATAATTCAATAACAAAATCCTTCCGTCTTGGCTATCGCCAATTCACCTCCCTTTCACAAGGGAGGCAAGGTAAAAACAAAAATTTATAAATAACAGCCATAACGCAAAGCAAAGCTTTGCAATTCACGAACGCGTAGCGTTCAATTCACGACGTTAGTCTATTCATGAAAAGCACAGCTTTTCAATTCACAACTAAAATTGCCTCGGTATGCCGAGGCAATTTCGTTAGTCTTTTGCTACGACGACTTTGCCGTCCGCAATGTCCTTGCAAGCAGACAAAAGCTCCTTGTCCTTGCCCGTAGAATCATGTACGCCGAGGTTTCTTTCCGTTTCAATAATTTGGCGCGCGCGTTTTGCCGCAATCGTGCAAAGCGCGTAACGGCTGATAGGGTCTTCCTCCGTGCCAAGCTTTCTAATCATTTCGTCAACAGAAGGTTCGTTAATCATATGTCTTTCACTCCTTTTGGTTTTTTACTTATCTATTATCGATTCGATTTCCGCTATCGCGGTTTCTAAATCGTCGTTTACCACTACGTAATCGTACTTGTCGATATGCGACAGCTCGAATTCCAAGCGGGCAAGCCGTCTTTCAATTTCCTCTTTCCCCTCCGTGCCTCTGCCGATGAGTCGCTTTTTTAACTCCTCTATAGAGGGGGGGACTACCATAACCAGCACCGTTTCGGGAAACACCTTTTTGGCGTTGAGCGCGCCTACGACTTCAATTTCCAAAATCACCGATTTGGTTTCGAGCGTCTTTTCCACGAAGGACTTGGGCGTGCCGTAATAATTCCCAAAATGCTCGTTATATTCCAAAAAATCATTTTCGCCGATTCGGCGGAGAAATTCTTCTTTTTCTAAAAAGAAATAATGCTTACCGTCGATTTCCCCTTCTCTCGGTTTTCGGGTCGTGCAGGAAACGGATTCCACCACGTCTTCTCTTCTGGAAATCAAGGTTTTCACGATCGTGCCTTTGCCAACGCCGGACGGACCGGATATCGCCATTAGTACATGTTTCATTCTCTTACCCCAACTCTGCCCTTACTCCAAATTCTGCACTTGCTCGCGGATTTTTTCAATCTCGTTCTTGAGCGCCAGACCTGCGCGGGTAATCGTTACGTCGTTGCTTTTTGAACAGGTCGTATTCGCCTCGCGGTTGAATTCCTGCACCAAGAAGTCCAACTTTCTACCTACGATTCCCTCTTTTGCAATCGAACGGAATTGTTCGATATGCGAACGCAGACGGGTAAGCTCTTCGTCGATGTTGCTCTTGTCCGTATATACCGCCACTTCGGTAAGCAGTCTGCCCTCGTCCACGGGGGTATTTTGTAAATATTCCTTCACACGCGCGGTGAGCTTTTCTTTGTATTCCTTGGCAACCAAGGGCGCGCGGAGAGAAATTTCTTCCACCAAGCCCTCAATGGTTTCCACCCTCGAAAGCATATCCTCTTTGAGCTTTTCCCCCTCGACAAGACGCATTTCGTTGAGCTTGTCAAGCGCGGTGTTGAGCGCGATATCCAGCGCGTTCGTCATTTCCTCGTCCAAGGCAACGCTATCTTCTTGTTTGAGCACCTCGGGATAACGGAGCACCGAACAAAGGGTGAAATCGTCGGGGAGCTCAGGGAACGCCTCTTTGAGCGTTTTCGCCGCGTTGATATACGAGCTTGCAAGCGCGGTATCCACGGTCAGTGCCGTAGGACGTTCGCGTTTATCCTTAAAGGAAATGAAAACGTCGGCGTGCCCTCTCGTCAGCTTTTTGCGAACGGTGTTTCTAATCACGTCCTCGTACGCCGCAAACACGCGCGGACATTTAATCGAAACGTCTAAATAACGGTTGTTGACCGTTTTAATCTCGCAAGTGAGCTCCAAGCCCTCTTCCGCGTATTCGCCTTTCCCGTAACCCGTCATGCTTAACATGGGTATTTCCTCTCTTGCCGTATTGCCCGATATTTCGAGTTATATCATTATAGCAAATATTTTCCAAAATTTCAAGCACTATCTACCACTTTTTTTCTCTTTTTTATAAAAAGAGAGAAAACACGCCCGCATCGGGCGTTTTTCCTTATTCTCCCAGCATTTGTTTGAAAGTTTCTTCGTCTATGATTTGGATACCCAGCTTTTTGGCTTTATCTAGCTTACCGCCCGCTTCTTCGCCTGCCAAGACGAGGGTGGTTTTTGCCGTTACCGAGGATTGACAAACCCCGCCGCGTTCCTCGATAAGCTTTTGCGCCTCGCTGCGCTTGAACGAGGACAGCGTACCCGTCAATACGACCGAGTGTCCCGAGAATATCCCTTCCTTTTTTTCGTCCGACCATACGGGCGCAACGCCTGCGGCTTCAAGCGCCTGCAATTCCTTGGCGTTCTCTTCGTCCTTGAAATAGTCTACGATTGCGTTTGCCGTAATCTCGCCGACGTTTTCGAGGGCAATCAACTCCTCCAAGGTCGCGTTTTGTAAATTTTGCATATTTTTGAAACGGACGGCCAAATCTTTCGCCGCGACCCTACCTACCCCCTCGATACCGATTGCGTAAATAAACGCGTCCATGGTAGGGGTCTTACTCTTTTCAATCGCTGTTAAAATGTTTTGGATTTTCTTATCCTTAAAGCCCTCTAACTGCGCCAAATCGTCCGCCGTAATACGGTATAAATCCGAGGGTTTTTCCACGCCCTTTTTTTCTACCAAAAGAAGCGCGGTGCTTTCGGAAAAGCCGTCGATATTTATGGCGTTCTTGCTTGCGTAATGGTCAAGCGCCGCCACCACGCGCGGCGTGCATTTGCGGTTGGGACAGAACAAATGCGCCCCTACCTCTTCCAACGTTTGACCGCAGGCAGGGCAAATTGTAGGCTTTTCCACCTCTTTGCTATGCGCATAGTGCTCGGTCGTGCCTAAAATTTCGGGGATAACTTCATTGGAACGGCGCACAAGCACGCGCGAGCCGATTTTGACCCCCTTTCTAAGAATGTCGCCGTAGTTGTTTAAGGTCGCCCGCGATACCGTCGCACCGCCAAGCTCCACGGGGTCAAGAAGGGCAAGCGGGGTAAGTTTTCCCGTCCTGCCGACCTGCCAAATGACTTCGTTTAAGAGGGTGGTAACCTCTTCCGCCTCGAACTTATACGCCATTGCCCAGCGAGGGAATTTATCCGTTGCGCCAAGCTCTTCGCGAAGAGCGGCGTCGTTGACCTTGATGACCGCGCCGTCCGTAAGCACGTCAAGCGTTTTTCTTTCCCTCTCCACCTCGGCAATCGCCTTAATCACCTCTTCATCCGTCTTGCAAACTCTAAAATACGGGAATACCTTAAAACCCTCTTTTTTCAAGAACTCGTGCGCGTCCGTTTGGGACATGGGTGCGCCGTTTGACATGTAGTTTACGTCATAGAAATAGATATCGGGCTTGCGGAGTTTGGTGATTTTAGGGTCGAGGTTACGAATCGCCCCCGCCGCCGCGTTACGCGCGTTTTTCAAGGGCTCGGCTGCCGTTTGATTGTATCTTTCCAAAACGGAAAGACGAATGACCGCCTCGCCGCGCACTTCCAAAGTGCCTTGGTAGGAAATTTTCAAGGGAAAGGAGGGAATGGTAAGTGCCTGCGCCGTTACGTCCTCGCCGACGATACCGTTTCCGCGGGTGGTGGCTCTAACGAACGCACCTTTGTCATAAGTAAGACATACCGTCAAGCCGTCGAATTTATATTCCACGGTATATTCGGGCTGCACGGAAGCAAGTTTTTTCACTTTCGTCAAAAAGCTTGTCAATTCCTCGCTAGATACCGATTTATCAAGGCTAAACAATCTTTCGATATGGGTATGCTTTTCAAATCCCTTAATCGGCTCGCCCCCGACCCTTCTTGTCGGGCTGTCGGGGTAGACTTCACCGCTTTCCTCTTCGAGTTTTTTGAGCTCGTCATACGCGGCGTCGTATTCCTTATCCGACACCGTGGGATTGTCCAGCACGTAATATTCGTGCGCCCATTTATTCAAAATGTCTACAAGCTGTCTTTGTCTATTCATAGTTACCTCTTGGGGGGTGAATTGAAAAGCTTTGCTTTTCGTGAATTGACGGCTATGCCGTCGTGAATTGGCTTACGCCGTGAATTGGCAACTGCGTTGCCGTTATTGTAATATTCCCACAACGTCTTGCTTTGCAAGACAATTCACGTCCATAAGGACTATTCACCAAAGTTTCACGTGAACGAAGTGAACAATTCACCACTATATAATCGTCAGCGGTGCAAGGGTCGCCGAGAGCTGTTTGATGCCAAAGCCCTCGAACGCGATATCTACAATCATATTACTGCCCACGCCGCGCACAGCAACGATAAGCCCTTCGCCGAATTTCGGGTGCTTGACCTTTACGCCGATACGGAAGGCACTCGTATCCCTGCCCCCCGTGGGCTTGGCAGGCGTTGCCTTACCGATACCGCCGTAGACAAATCCGCTGCTCTTCGTTTGTGAAGAGGTACTGCCGTAGGTATTGCCTTTCCATACCGAGCGGGTTACGCCCGAATTTTGCCGCGCAGTATCCCCGTAGCTCTTTCCATAGGACGAACCGTATCCCCCGCCAAAGCTCGTTCTTCTACCGCCGTAATCGTCGCTTGCGCCATACCTGCCCCCGCCGTATGCGGAATTGCCGTAGCTTTCGGGGTCGTCCCAGCTATCGTAGCCTCTTGGCATGGGTCTTACTTCCTTGGGCAGTTCAATCACCGCAGAAAGCTCCTTTAAGAATCTAGAACGCATGGTTGGTTCGCGCTTGCCGTATAAGTATCTGCTCTTGGAGCGGGTCAAATACAGCCTATCCTTTGCACGCGTTATGGCGACGTACATAAGACGGCGTTCCTCTTCCATATCGTCGTCGTTATCCACCGCGCGCGATACGGGAAGAATGTTCTCTTCCAAACCGCAAATGAACACGCACTTGAACTCCAAGCCCTTGACCGCGTGCACGGTGGCAAGGGTTACGTAGTTACTATCGTCCATTTCGTCCGTATCCGAGGAAAGGGTTACTTGATTGAGATAATCGGTTAAGGTCGCCGTGGGATTGAGCCTGCTATAATCCTCTACTGAATTGATAAATTCCTCGATATTCGCGCGCTTGTTGATGCTCTCGTCCGAATCGTCCGCATACGCCTCGCGCATATGGGTATCCGCTACGATTTTCTTTACAAGCTCGTTAATTGCCATGTCTTGGCTGTCGATAATCCATTCCTTGACGAGATTTCTAAAATCTACAAGCTTTTGCTTGGTCGCGCCCGTAAAGCCGATTTCGTCTAAATCCAACAAAGCGTCGTACACGGACAGCTCGTTTTGGTAAGCATAATTTTGCAGCGTTTCCACCGTTTTCGCACCGATACCGCGCTTGGGGAAGTTGATAATTCTCGTTGCCGCCTCGCTGTCAAAGGGATTGTTGATGAGGCGCAAATACGCCAAAAGGTCCTTGATTTCCTTGCGCTCGAAGAACTTAAAGCCCCCAAACACTTTATAAGGAATACCGTCCCCCGTGAACTCTTGTTCGAAAGAACGGGTGAGCGCGTTCAAGCGCATGAGTACCGCAAAATCTTTATATTGATAACCTTGCCGAAGAAGTCCTGCAATCGTATACGCGATATACCGCGCCTCCCCGCTTTCCTCGTCCGCCTCGTGCACATTGGCAGGCGCGCCGTCCTCGTTTTCCGTCCAAAGGGTCTTGTCTTTTCTTTTGCCGTTGTTACGGATAACGGTATTCGCAAGCTTTAGAATACTCTTCGTCGAACGATAATTGCGCTCCAGCTTAAACACCTTCGCGCCCTTGAAATCCTTTTCAAAGTGGAGTATATTTTCAAGCTTTGCGCCCCTCCAGCCGTAAATGGACTGGTCGTCGTCGCCCACGGCAAACAGGTTACCATGTACGCGCGCAAGCAGGCTTATGATTTCGTACTGCACCGCGTTGGTGTCTTGGAACTCGTCCACGAGGATATATCTAAATCTACCGCCAAGATACTCGCGCACTTCTTTATTCTTTGCCAAAAGGTTACGCGTTTCGTTTAATAAATCGTCGAAATCAAGCGCATTGTTTTCCTTTAAGTGCTTTTGATAACGGGCGTATACCTTTACGATATCGTCAATCTCTCTTTCGCCCGCGTATTCCTCGGCGTATCGCTCGGGGTCATAGCCCAACATCTTCGCATTCGCGATATGCCACTTGATATTTTTAAGTAATCTCTCGTCGTCGTAATCGCATTCTTGGAAGGATTTTTTGACGATATTGTTGCGTTCCGTTTCGCTATAAATGGAGAAATTCGAGGAAATCCCCGCCTCGGCTGCAAACATACGCAAAATCCGCACGCACATGCTATGAATGGTACACACCCACGAACGGGATATATCCACAATTTTACCCAAGCGCTCTTTCATTTCGTTTGCGGCTTTGTTGGTAAAGGTGATTGCCAAAATCGCGTCCGCAGGCACCCCTTTTTCCTCTACGAGGTAGGCGATACGCGTGGTCAAAACGCGGGTTTTACCGCTCCCCGCGCCTGCCAAAACAAGCACCGCGCCTTCCGTGTGCAATACGGGTAAAATCTGCTCGTCATTGAGTTGTTCCAAAAGTTCGTCCATCTGTACCATAGCATTTCTATTATAACATAATAGGTTGATTTTTGCAATAAAATAGCGCGGAAAATTCCGCGCTACTTTTATTTCAAACATTCAAATTCACATTCGGCGCGGAACTTTTCCAAGGCGCGAAGATACTTTTCACTCAAAGAAAGGGTATACCGCTGTTTTTCTTCATACGAGAGCGTTTCGTAATACGCCTTGTCCGTAAGTCTTCCGATCGCGTCGCTCACCTCGCCCTCGGCAAGGAGCATCTCTTTGACCTTAAGATAAAATTCGTCCTCTTTCCTGCCCTCGATTTTCGCCTCGACCTGCGTTTTGAAATACCGACCTGCTTTGCTTTCGTTAAGACCCTGCTCCCTTGCTTTTTCTTTCGTTTCGGTAAATTCCTCTTTACACTCCGCCCAAAAACCGCTCTTGATACGATTCTTCGCTTTGCGCGCTTCTTCTCTTAAACTGCAAGTATTCGACATAGTTCACCTCTTATTGACAGCGTTTTTCTTTCATATTCGACATGTAAACAAAAAGAACTCACTTTCGTGAGTTCTTTTGTGTTTTTAGTTTCTGCTTCTCTTACGTGCAGCTTCGGATTTCTTCTTTCTTCTTACGGAAGGTTTTTCATAAAATTCCTTCTTTCTAAGATCGCCGAGGATACCGTCGCGGGAGCACTTTCTCTTGAAACGGCGCAATGCGCTTTCTACGTTTTCGTTTTCTCCTACTTTAACCGTGGACATTCTTTTCACCTGCCTTTGCCGATGCCTTATTTACTACTCCGTTATTATAGCAACTTGCAAATTTTATGTCAAGCCTTTTTTCACGGTTTTTCAAACCTTTTTCCAAATTAAGTCGGAGGCCAAGCGGTCTTAGGAAGACAATCTCACCAGTCAACTCCTTGGCTCACAGAACGACATGGCTACGATCCGACTTGCCGATGCCTTATTTACTACTCCGTTATTATAGCAACTTGCAAATTTTATGTCAAGCCTTTTTTCACGGTTTTTCAAACCTTTTTCCAAATT
>JAZUQM010000097.1:0-15942 GCA_045605705.1 Candidatus Scatosoma sp. | reverse complement strand
TTAGACTATAAGGAGAAAATATGAACCGACTGATTATCGGCGAAGTATTAAAGCCCCAAGGGATTAGAGGGGAATTAAAGGTAAAAACCTTTACCGATTTTCCCGAGGACGTAAAAAAATTCGGCACGGTGTATATCGAGGATAAGCCGTATAAAATTCTTTCTTTTCGCGTCGGCCCTGACGGGGCGGCGTACGTGGGCTTGAGAGGCATTCCCGACCGCAACGCGGCGGAGCTTTTCCGCGGTAAAAAGCTGGAAGGGGACAGAGAGGACGCGCCCCCCTTGGAAGAGGGACGGCATTATATCGTCGATATTTTAGGGCTTTCCTGCGAAACGGAAGAGGGGGAATTTTTAGGCGTGGTAAAACAAATCGTCAATCTTTCCTCGGACGTGTATACTTTGGAAAAAGACGGAAAAAATATACTTTTCCCGTCCGTAAATAACGTTATCGTCAAGGTGGATATCGAGGGCGGTAAAATCGTCGTTAATAAAGCCAAGTTTGACGAAATCGCCGTTTATTAAAACTCCCCCGCCAAAGAGCGAGAGAGTTGAGTATGCGGTTAAGCTTCTTTTTTAAGGGGCAGAGTGCGGAATTTTCGCGCTTCCTTGACGAAAGCCTTAGAGGAAAAGAGCGCTACGCCGAAAGCGATTGCAATCGCGAGGTCGGGAAGCACGTAGCCTGCCTGATATAAAAAGCTGTACAACGCCGCAGGCGTGCCTTCGGGTGCGAATACGCCAAACGCGAACGTACCGGAAAGGAAGTGCATAAAAAATCTGCCCAAGCCGGCAATCACTCCGCCGATTGCAAATTGTACCTGCGGCAGCTTATCCAGTTTTTCAAAGCGAGAAAAGAGCCCTGCCACCCCAATCCATGCAAAGGCGGCGGGATAATCGAGTAAGAATTGCGCAGGATGCAATACGGTAGGATCTTGAAAAGCTTGTAAAAGCCCATAGGCAAAACCTGCAAATATACCTTTTTTGATGCCGAACATATAGGCGTAAATCATAAGAGGAAGTAAGGATGCAGGCGTTATGGAGCCGCCTTGCGGCAAGCGGACTATACGCATAAAGGAGAGAGCGAAGCTCATGGCGATGCAGATTGCAGCGTAAGTAATGGACTTGGAATCAAAGCCTTTTTGCTCGTTTTTTCCAAAGAAGATTGCAAGCAAAAGCAATGCCGCGATAGAAAGCGCGCTTGCGATATACAGCCAAATCGATTGTACGTCGTCGTTGCTCAGCCAGTTAATTTCAGCCGCTTTACCTGACGCGAAGTGAATCCCGATACAAATTAAGACGGCGGCGAAAGCCGTGCCGACAAGAATGCCAAGCGCGATATATATCCCCTTAGAGCGCTTAAAAAAGAGGGTTGCCGCACTTCCTGCGATACAAACGAGCAGAACGAGCAAGGGGATAAAGAGTATTTTTTCGATGCCGTCCTCTTGGAAAGATAAAATCAAAAAGAGTGCGCAAAGAACGCAGGCATATGCCACGATACCGTATACAGAAAGGGTAAGAAATCTCTTTTTCTTATCTGCTTTTACTGTAAACAAGCATACCAGGTAGGCGATGACAAGTGCGAGGGTCAGCCAAATCGCAACGGAACGCACGGCGTTGAGCGGGCTGTCGAAGAGTATTGGATACCATACGGCACGCTCTAATAGGGAATAAAGAAACATAAAACACTCCTTTGTATCACGCCGCATGCGTTTTGAAAAAGAAAAACACCGCACGAAAATACGTGGGTGTACCTCAACTTCTCCGTCCAAACGGACGAAGAAGGTTTATCAATCTCTCGCTCAAGTATTACCTTGCCGATTCAAATGGTATAATCTCAGCCTAAAAAGGCACCCACGACGGATACGTTTATAAATTTGTAAGTACAGTATAGCAAACCAAGCAAGGTTTGTCAAGCAAAAAGGAGAAAAAAATGCGCTACGATTTTTATGCCTATATGGACAGAATGAAATACATCAAACGTTGGCAACTCATGCGCTCGGTACGGGAAGAAAACATTATGGAGCATTCCCAATCGGTAGCCATGCTTGCGCACGCCCTCGTTTCCATACACAACGAGGTGTACGGCGGGCATGCAGACGTGCTCAAGACGGTACTGTATGCCACCTATCACGAAATCAGCGAGGTTATGACGGGGGATTTGCCTACGCCGATTAAGTATTATAACCGCAGTATTCACGGCGCGTATAAGGAGTTGGAAAAGAGTGCCTGCGAAACGATTGTAGGCACGCTTCCTAAGGAATTGCAAAGCTCGATTGCGCCCTTTGTCATGGCGGACGAGGAGTGCGAGGAGTATAAGCTGGTGAAAGCGGCGGATCGCTTAGCGGCGTATATCAAGTGTTTGGAAGAGCTGCGGTCTGGCAACGGGGAGTTTTCCAAAGCAAAAAAGAGTATTGAAAAGGACTTGCGCAGCCGTAAGATGCCTGAAGTGGAATATTTCTTTGAGCATTTCATTCCCTCGTTCTCGTTGACCTTGGACGATTTGGAAGGCTTTTAACACGAAATTTTCATGCAATCTTAAAATAGTAAACAAACAAACGCAATATAATATAGGTAACGAATAAAAATAGGGTGATTTTATGAAAAAAATCGCAAAAAGGATAATAGCAATTGCTTGTTCGGCGCTCATGCTTGTCGGTATGACGGCCTGCGGGGACAGCGCGTATGAAATTGCCGTAGAAAACGGATTTGTGGGCACGGAGCGGGAATGGTTGGCAAGCCTCCACGGTGCAAACGGCGAGGACGGTAAGGACGTTACCGCTATGGATTTATACCAAACGGCTTTGGAAAACGGATACGAGGGCTCGTATATCGAATTTTGCCGGGACGTTTTGCAGGTAGAGGTCAAGGAGGACAACGACGCTGATCAAATTGCCCAAAATATCACCTCAGTCGTCAGTGTATACTGCAGATTTTCTAAAACTACGTCGGGCGGGCTTAGCGGAATCTTCGGCAGTGCGCAAACGGAATATTATTCCTCTGCAGGCAGCGGGGTTATCCTTGATATCAATCAAGAGGCGGGTAACGCGCTTATCGTTACAAACTACCACGTTATCTATGACGCGGCGAGTGATAAAGCGGGCATTTGCGACCAAATTTACCTCTACGGCTACGGTGCGTTCAACGGTTTCCATACCATACCCGACGACGATATCACGGGGGACGGACGCATGCGCGCGAGATATATCGGCGGGGCAATGGATTATGATATCGCCATTTTAGCAGTAGAAGGCAGCGACGTTATTAAGAGCGGGTTTTACTCGGCTGCAACAATTGCAAGCTCCGACGAGGTGAGCGTAGGGGAAAAGGTATTTGCTATCGGCAACCCCGACGGCGCGGGGATTGCGGTAACCCAAGGCTTGGTATCCGTGGAATCGGAATATATCACCATGGCGTCGACGGACGGCACGAATAGAACGGTGGATTACCGCGTTATGCGTACGGACGCAGCGATTAACGGCGGAAACTCGGGCGGCGCGCTGTTCAATACAAAGGGCGAACTTATTGGGATTACCAATGCCAAAAACGCAAGCTCGGAAGTGGATAACATGGGGTATGCCCTGCCTACTACGCAGGTGCAGAACCTTTGTGCGAATATTTTGCATAATAACGACGGTACGGTACGCGTGGCAACGCTTGGGGTCATGGTGGGGATTATCGCGTCGCAGCCCTACTATGATGCCGCGGGGAAATTAAAAATCCGCGAAACCTTTTCTATTGCGGAATCTGCACGGCTTGGCGCTTCCTCGTATGGGAAGTTTTCCGTCGGCGACGTTTTCAAGGCGGTGAAAATCAACGGTGGCGACTGGATAGAGCTTAAGAGAAGATATCAAATCAACGATACCCTGCTTTCGGTCAAGAGAGGGGATACGGTGTATTTCAAGATGCTTGATTCCAACGGTACGGAAAAGATTGTGGAAATTTATTTCGACAGGGACAGCTATTTTACGAAATACGAATAATAAAACGCCCCTTAGGGGCGTTTTTGTTTACTTGACAAAGCACACTTTCCGTAGTATAATAGAAAGAAAACGAGAGGGGCAGCTATGCGCATCGAAGAATTTATTGAAGAAATTTCAAACACGGCGGAGGACGCCGCGCGTTTTGAGGAAATTAGAAAGGGGCTTCCCATCGGCAAGGATTCGGTGGGGAATATCTTGCTTGCGCAAAGCAAAGAAAAACCGCTTACCGTGCGCAACACCTGCGTTACGGGGGTAGGGCGGACGAATTTTATTAGAAGATTTATCATTACCTTGGCTTGTTTGCACGATAAGGGCGAGGCTTGCTTTTTTATTCTCTCTCCCCGCGCGGAATACGGCGAGCTGATTCGCTTGCTTTCGGCGGATATTACCGTACCCTATATCAATGGCAAAGCCGACCTCGATTTGGCGATTGAAACGGTGAAAGAGCTGCTTCGTATGCGGCAGGAGGGTAAGGGGTACCCTCGCTTATTTATCGTTTTGGACGGCTTAGATGAGTTGGAGGGCTGTAATCAAAACGGGGATTTTGAAGAATACCGCGAAGTGTTTGAGCTGCTTACCCGCAAGACGGATATCGACCTTATTTGCGGCTTAGATTTAATGAAGAGTATTTTCGCGGGTTATCCCGGCGCATTTTTAGGGGTGGGGAATTGCCTGATCACCACCCGCGAGGAGGGAAAGGCAGATGTTACCTACGTTAGCGACGACGGCTCGTTGTCCATGCCCAAGCCCTTGCATTTCCCTAGTGAACCGAGCGTTATGGAAAGCGTGATTTACTTAAATTCTTTGTTGTCGCAAGAATAATTATATGTCAAATTTCGACTTTCAACAAATACTTGCCCCCTTGCTTTCTTGGTATAGGGAGAATAAACGGGACTTGCCTTGGCGGGAAAATCCTACGCCTTATCGGGTGTGGGTGTCCGAAATCATGCTCCAGCAAACCCGCGTAGAGGCGGTAAAGGAGTATTACGCCCGCTTTATGCAGGCGTTACCAAGTATAGAAGACTTAGCAAATTGTGAGGAAGAAAAGCTCCTGAAACTTTGGGAGGGCTTAGGGTATTACAGCCGTGCTAGAAACCTGCAAAAGGCGGCAAAAGTCCTCGTAGGGTACTATGGCGGAGAATTTCCTAAGGATATCCGCGCATTGACCGCACTGCCGGGGATAGGCAGCTATACGGCGGGCGCGATTGCCTCGATTGCGTTTGGTTTGCCTGCGCCTGCAGTGGACGGTAACGTGTTCCGCGTGGCTTCCCGTTTGGAGGAAAATCCTACGCCTATTTCTAGCCCGTCCTACCGTAAATATTTAGAACAAACGCTTGCTAAGGTTTATCCCAAGGCGGGAGGGGATTGCAGCGCGTTTACCCAAAGCTTGTTCGAGCTGGGCGCGCTTGTGTGCAAGCCTAAATCTCCCGATTGCGGGATTTGTCCGCTGAAAGGGCTTTGCGGGGCAAACGCACACGGTACGCAGACGCAATTTCCAGTTATGCCCGACAAAAAACCTAAGCGCGAAGAACGGGTGTACGTCTTTCTCATTCAAACCCCGCAAGGATTTTGCATTCAAAGAAGAGAGTCGGGGGTTTTGAAGGGCTTAAACGAGTTTCCATCCAAAGTTGTTTTCGACGATGAAACGGCGGAAAATATCTTAAACGAATGGGGTATATACGAGTTCACGGAAGTAAAGCGAAAAAAATACTTGCATGTTTTCACGCATATTCGCTGGGATATTACCTGCGTTTGGTTGAAAACGGACAGCGCGCCTTTTGACGCCTATACCTTAGCCGAGCTTAAGGACGGTATTTCCTTGCCGACGGCGTTTAGACAGTGTTTGGGGATATTGCATGAAGAAATATAAATTAGAATTCGAGCTTATTCCCGAAGAATGTTGGGGATATAGTTTATATCACAAGCTATCGCCTGCGGACTGGGATAAGGTGCGAAAGGACGCCTATCGTCGCGCGGGTTATAAGTGCCGTATTTGCGGTGCAAAGGGTAGGTTGGAGGCGCACGAAAAGTGGAGCTACGATGAAGAAAAAGCCCTGCAAAAATTAGAGGACGTCTTAGCGCTTTGCCCTGCCTGCCACGAAGTCAAGCATATTGCCCGTACGCAAATGATGGGGCGGGGCATGGACGCGATGGAGCACTTTATTCGAGTGAATAACTGCTCGCAAATGCAGTTCCACGAGGCACTCCAAGAGGCAAACGAGGAATATTTAAGACGAAACAAAATTGAAGGCTGGGTAACGGATATTACTTGGCTAAAAGATAAATTTGACGTTATTTTGAGGTGAATAGTATGAAAGTATTGCTTGTGAACGGTAGTTTACACGAAAAAGGTTGTACCTACACCGCGCTTTGCGAGGTGGCAAAGGCGTTGAATGCAAACGGCGTGGAAACGGAAATTTACTGGATAGGAAAAAAGCAAACGAGCGGCTGTACAGGCTGTTGGGTTTGCAAAAAAACGGGTAAATGTGTTATCGACGACGGCGTGAACGAGTTCGTGGAAAAGGCGGCGGAAGCCGACGGGTATATCTTTGGTTCGCCCGTGTACTACGCATCCGCGGCAGGCGCGCTCGTTAGCTTTATGGATAGGGTATTTTACAGCGGCGGCAAAAACCTTGCCTATAAACCTGCGGCGGCGGTGGTGAGCTGCAGACGGGCTGGGGCAAGCACGACGTTCGACGTTATCAATAAGTATTTCACCATTAATAATATGCAAGTTGTCGGGTCGAATTACTGGAACGAAATCCACGGCAATAAAGCGGAAGAAGCGCTGCAAGACGAAGAAGGCTTGCAAACCATGCGCGTTTTAGGCAACAATATGGCATGGCTTTTGAAATGCATCGAACTTGGTAAACAGGCGGGCTTAGAACCCGTCCGTGAAAAGAAAGTCATGACGAATTTCATTCGGTAAAATTAAGAGCCTTGCAATCTTGCAAGGCTCTTAATTTATTAAAAGTTTACACAAACGGGTGTTCTACGCGGATAACGCAAAAACAATTTTCCTTTCTAGAAATTATCTCTTTTATAACCGCTTGTTCCGCCTCTTTTGCCGTTAATTTGCAATCGGTAGGCACAACGAGGTCGAAGATAAGATTAAGGTTGGTTTCACCCACCGTCATGCGGAAATCGTGCAGGGAAAAGGCGGGGTCAACCCTTTTGACCGCCTCTTTGGCGAGCGCGTGCATTTCATTGACGAGGGGGTCGTTCATCACGATAGGGTCGAGGTGAATGGTTACAATACAGCCGAATTTTTCGTGCATATCCCGTTCTAGTTTATCCACTTCCTCGTGGGCGATATTGATATCCTCGTCCGCGGAAACCTCGGCGTGGAAGGAAACGATTTGTCTGCCCGGACCGTAGTCGTGCACCATAACGTCGTGGATACCCAAAATAAGCGGATAAGCCTTTGTAAAGGCGTAAATTTCGTCGATAAACGCAGGGTCGGGGGGAGAGCCGAGGAGTAAATCTATCGTTTCTTTTGCGGCTTTTGCGCCCGTAAAAAGGATAAATGCCGCGACGATAATACCCGCAAGTCCGTCCACGGGGACGCCCCAAACTCTAGCCACGATTGCCGAGGCGAGAACGAGGGTGGTCGCTAAGCAGTCGCTTATGCTGTCGAGGGCAGAGGCGTTAAGCGAGGTGGAGGAAATGGTTTTCCCGATTTTTCTATAGAAGAAAAATAACCACAGCTTTACGAGAATAGCAATTGCCAAAATCACCATGGTGATATTGCCGACGCTAGGGAGCTGTTTGCTTACGAGTTTTTCAAAGGAGGAGGTCAAAAGCTCGAACCCGACGAGGATAATGAGCATATCCACGATAAAGCCGGTAACGTACTCTAACCTGCCGTGCCCCAAGGGGTGCTCCTTATCCACAGGCTTACCCGCCAAGCGGAAGCCGATTAAGGTAACGATAGACGAGCCTGCGTCCGTGATGTTGTTCAAAGCGTCGCCGATAATCGCCACCGAGCCTGCCAAGATACCCAAGGTAAGCTTGCCGATAAAGAGTAAAAAGTTAACGATAATACCCGTAAAGCCCGCTAAAGACGCGTATCTTCCGCGGGTTTTCGTATCGTTAGGGTTTGGATTTTTGCCGACGAAAAGTCGAACGAGAAAATTGGTCATATGTATTCCTTCACGCGCGTTTTCTTTAATTATACGCCAAGGGGGAAAGGTTTGTCAACAAAAACAAAAACCGACGGCGTAAAAACGCTTTTATTTTTTGGAAAAATATGCTACAATAAAAAGGTAACCGATTTTTGGAGGTACATTATGGATTGGATTACGAGTATTTGGGTGGCGATTCCCGCACTCCTTATTGGGTTCGTGTTCTTGGTAAAGGGTGCGGACTGGTTCGTAGACGGTGCGGCGGGGATTGCGGAAAAACTTCGCGTGCCCACGCTGATTATTGGGCTTACCATCGTTTCGTTCGGTACGAGCGCGCCTGAGCTTGCAACTTCGATTATTTCTTCCGCGCAAGGGAGCGCGGATATCGCGGTCGGCAACGTAATCGGGAGCAATATCACCAATATCTTACTCATTTTAGGTTTGGCGTCTATCATTTGTCCTTTGACGGTGCAAAGCTCGACGCGGAAATTCGATTTTCCCGTACTGTTGGGTTCGAGCGTGCTCCTGCTCCTGCTCGGCGGCTTTGACGGTGTGCTTGGGCATTTGGACGGCTGGATTATGTTCCTGCTTTCCTTAGGCTATATGGGATTCTTGATTTGGTACGCGATTAAAGAAAGCAAAAAACAGACGGAATTTAGCGGTATCGACACTTCGCACACAGTCGCCGTGTTCGAGGAAGGGAACGGGAAGGAAAAGCAAACCAAATTCGGCGCTTGGTACGAAAAAATGAAAGAGCAGGTTTGGTTTTTGATAACCATAACCGTAGTGGGCTTAGGGCTTGTTGTCGTAGGCGCGCTGTTCGGCGTTATTCCCGCAGCAAAGGTGATTGCAAGAGAATTCGGGCTTTCCGAAAACGTAATAGGGCTTACCGTAGTCGCGATTGGGACTTCCTTGCCCGAACTCGTTACCTGCGTCGTTGCGGCAAAGAAAGAGGAAACGGATATTGCCGTAGGCGATATCGTGGGCAGCAACGTGTTCAATATTTTGCGTACCTTGGGGCTCTCGGCGGTGATTTTACCGCTTAGCTTTGCAAAGTCGTTCGTGGTAGACGGACTTATCGCGCTCGGGGCGGCGGCATTGCTTGCGGCGTTCGGGTACGCCAAGGGCAACAAAGTGAGAAGATGGTGCGGTATCGTCATGCTTTGTGCCTTCGCGGCGTATTACGTTTATTTATTTGCGCTCGCGTAAAAAAATATTAAAAAAGTGATAAAAAGCAGTTAAAAACGCTTGCCAAAGCATAGGAAATCGTATATAATTGTCCTTGACTTCGAGCGTTCCGCTGCCTTTTTATGGGCGTGATGAGGAATCACGCAGCGGGTTATGAACGTTTCGTAAATTACGGAGGTAAAGTCTAAATGAAAGGAATTATCGAAGCTATCAACGCTGAAAGCATGAAAGCCGAAGTTCCCGCGTTCAACGTGGGCGACACGGTTAAAGTCGGCTTCAAGATTATTGAAGGCGGCAAGGAACGTGTACAAAACTTTGAGGGCGTCGTTATCGCAAAGAAGAACGGCGGCATTTCCGAAACTTTCACCGTACGCCACATTTCTTACGGCGTAGGCGTAGAAAAAACCTATCCTCTTCATTCCCCCAAAATCGCACACATCACCGTTGTGAGAAAGGGTAAGGTTAGAAGAGCGAAGTTGTATTATCTGCGCGGTCTTACCGGTAAAGCTGCAAAAGTTAAGGAAAAAATTTAACTTAAGGAAAACCTTAAAAAAAATTCGTCCAA
Organism: Candidatus Scatosoma sp.; assembly: GCA_045605705.1. Lineage (GTDB taxonomy): Bacteria > Bacillota > Clostridia > Christensenellales > Borkfalkiaceae > Scatosoma. The sequence goes on along the minus strand of JAZUQM010000097.1, from coordinate 6,089 downwards.
AGTCAAGGACGAATTTTTTTTCTTAAAAACACCTATAATTCAGTTTACTTTTTCTAAAAATTGTTTTACAATAGGGAAAGACATATATAAGGAAGGGGAAAAGTATGATTGCAAGAGTGCAAAGCTACGCGTTATCCGGCTTAGAGGGCGTTTGCGTAACCGTAGAGGCGGACGTTTCCAAGGGCTTGCCCGGCTACGATATGGTCGGTCTTCCCGACGCCGCCGTAAAAGAATCCAAAGAACGTGTCAAAAGTGCAATCAAAAACAGCGCGTTGGAATTTCCCTTACATAAAATCACCGTTAATCTCGCCCCCGCGTCCGTGAAAAAAGAGGGCTCGTCCTTCGACCTGCCTGTGGCGATCAGTTTGCTTCTCGCTTACGGCAGCTTGCAGGCGCAGGTAGAGGATACCGTGTTTTTGGGCGAGCTTGCCTTAAACGGCGATTTACGACCCGTGTCGGGCGTGCTGCCTTCCATTATCTCTGCGCGGGATAAGGGCTTTTGCAAATTCATTATCCCCAAAGCCAACGAAAAGGAGGCAAGCTTTATTCACGGTGTAACCGTATACGCTGCGTCTACCTTAAAAGAGGTGGTAAATCATCTTTCGGGACTTAAAACGATGACGCCTGTAAAAGCAGGGTCGTTTGAGCGGGCAACGGAGGAGAAAATTTCTTCCTACGACTTGGCTTTTGTAAAGGGTCAGGCAATTGCAAAACGCGCTTTGGAAGTTGCGGTTGCGGGCGGGCATAACATTTTATTCGTAGGGCCTCCCGGCAGCGGTAAAACCATGCTGGCAAGGGCTTTGCCCTCGGTGCTCCCCGATATGTCCTTTGACGAGGCGCTAGAAATTACCAAAATCCACTCGGTAGCAGGCACTTTAGGGGATAGCGGTATCGTATCTATCCGTCCTTTCCGTTCTCCGCACCATACGGCGACGACCGTATCCCTTTGCGGCGGCGGGAATAAGAGCGTGCACCCCGGCGAAATCAGCTTGGCGCACGGCGGGGTACTGTTCCTTGACGAATTGCCTGAATATAAGCGTTCTTCTCTTGAATCCCTGCGTCAGCCCTTAGAGGACGGCGTGATTACCATTTCCCGCGCGGGCGGGACGGTAACCTATCCTGCCTCGTTCATGCTTTGTGCAAGCATGAATCCTTGTCCCTGCGGGCACTATGGCAGTTCTAAACGCCGTTGCACCTGTACTCCTAACGACATAAGAAAATACCGCGCGAAGATTAGCGGACCGCTTTTGGATAGAATTGATATTCAAGTGGAAGTGGACGGCGTAGATTACGACGCCTTAATTGCCGAAAGTAAGGAGGAAAGCAGCGCGGAAGTCAAAGCGCGCGCGGATAAAGCGAGAAGCATTCAAAGAGAGCGTTTTGAAGGGAGCAAGGTCAAGTCCAACGCCGAAATGGGGGAAAAGGAAACCCGCGTATACTGTAAGCTGGATAAGGAGTGCGAGGAGGTTTTGCGCGAGGCGTTTAACAGCCTGAAGTTATCGGCAAGAGCCCGTTCTAGAATCCTCAAGGTTGCCCGTACGATTGCCGATTTGGAGCTTTGCGAAAACATTCTCCCCGAGCATTTATACGAGGCGATTTCGTATAGGACGTATGGGGCAACTTTAAGTGAATTGTGAACTTCGTTCACGTGAAACTTTGGTGAATTGCCCCTAGCCAACCAAGACCGAATTGAACCAGGTTTTTGACGGCAGATTTTCTCTAATACTTCGTTAAAATCCTCGGTAAACCGTTTGGTTGACCTGCGGTTTTGCCTTGTCTTATCCAAAATCTGCTCGGCAAAAACTGCAAGGCATCTCAAAGCAAGTATTTTTCGGTAGATTTTGACGAAGGTGGGCGCAGTTGTATACAAATACTACAAGAACGCATTTGGCGAAAGATACCCCAAAGACTGCTTTGAGACTGGTTCAATTCGGTCTTGATTGGCTACGGGACGTGAATTGTCTTGCATGGCAAGACGTTGTGGGAATATTACAATAACGGCAACGCAGTTGCCAATTCACGGCGTAAGCCAATTCACGACGGCATAGCCGTCAATTCACGAAAAGCAAAGCTTTTCAATTCATCTCCCAGAGGTGCGCATAAGTGAGTTTCATTCAGGATACAATAAAACAAACGGTGGAAATTCCGCTTTCCTCGGCGTTATACCCTAAGGAATGGAAAACCCTTAAAGACCCGCCGCCCGTCCTTTACGCAAGGGGGGATACGGCACTTTTACAGGGGCGTAAATTCACGATAGTCGGTTCTCGAAGAACCCCTGCGCCTGCTTTGCAGGCGGGCAAGGAAATCGCAAAGGAGCTATCCCATGCGTTCGTTATCCTAACGGGTACGGCGGACGGCGGGGACAGCGCGGCGATTGAGGGCGCGCTTTTGGGAACGGGTAAGGTGATTTGCCTGTTGGCAGGCGGATTTTCCGCGATTCCCCAAGGCAATTTACCTCTTTTAGAAAAAGTGGCAAAGCGGGGGCTGTTGCTTTCTCCGCACCCTTTGGAAACACCCGTGAGGGAATTTTCTTACGAATATAGAAACGAGCTGCTTGCCGCTCTTGGCGAGGGGACTTTGGTGCTCGGTGCGGCGGAAAAGAGCGGCGCGCTGATTACGGCAAGATACGCATGGAAACAAAAAAAGCCCGTGTTTGCTTTGCCCTATTTTCCGGGCAGCGCGGCAGGCGTTGGGTGCAATAGCATACTCAAAGCGGGCGGGGTGTTGACGGAAACCGCAGGGGATATCGCAAAGGTATTCCAAGTAGAGCTTAAACCGCAAACGAAAGCGGCCTTGACGGCGGACGAAGAGAAGATGCTGAACGCCTTGCAAGAGCTTGGCGAGGCGCATGCGGAAGCGCTTTCCCAAAAATCGGGTATCCCCTTATTCAAGACGAGGGCAGTGCTGTCGGCTTTGGAAGTCAAAGGGGCTTGCGTTGCCCTTGGCGGGAACAGATATTCCGTTATTTAGCCAAGAAAGACCGAATTAAACCAGGTTTTTTCGGTAAAAAAGGCTGAATACTTAAGTCGGAGGCCAAGCGGTCTTAGGAAGACAATCTCACCAGTCAACTCCTTGGCTCACAGAACGCCATGGCTGCGATCCGACTTGCTTGCGTTGCCCTTGGCGGGAACAGATATCCCGTTATTTAGCCAAGAAAGACCGAATTAAACCAGGTTTTTTCGGTAAAAAAGGCTTAATACTTAGTTGGGCTTCTTGACAATACTTGGGTATTGCCTGCGAAGCTCGCCTTGTCTACATCTCATTTTTTGCTCGTAAAAACTGCGCAGCATCTCAAAGCAAGTATTTCCCAGTAGATTTTGACGAAGGTGGGCGCAGTTGTATCGACATACTACAAGAACGCATTTGGCGGAATATACGGGAAAGACTGCTTTGAGACTGGTTCAATTCGGTCTTTCTTGGCTAATCGAAAATAATTTTTATAGGAAGATAGAATGGATTTAATTATCGTAGAGTCGCCTTCCAAGGCGAAAACCATTTCCAAGTACCTCAAAGGACAGTATCGCGTAGACGCTTCGGCGGGACATATCCGCGATTTGCCCGTGCACACGCTCGGCGTGGACGTAAAGAACAATTACGAGCCCAAGTACGTCAATTCCGAAGGGAAAGAGGACGTTATACGCCGTTTGGTAGACGCGACGAGGAAAGCCGACCGCGTTTACCTTGCAACCGACCCCGATAGAGAAGGGGAAGCGATTGCGTGGCATTTGCAAACGGTGCTGGGATTAGACGAGGACGGGGATAACCGTATCGAGTTTAACGAAGTGTCCAAATCGGCTATCGAGGCGGCGCTTAAAACCCCCCGTAAAATCAATTACAGCCTCGTGGACGCGCAGCAGGCACGAAGGGTGTTGGATAGACTTGTAGGCTACAAGCTTTCTACTCTTCTCAATCATAAAATCGAGGACAAGAACGGCAACGGCAAACGCACGCTTTCGGGTGGTCGCGTACAGTCGGTAGCACTGCGTTTAATCGTGGAAAGAGAACGCGAAATCACGGCGTTTAAGCCCCAAGAATACTGGAACTTGACGGCGGAACTGCAGGATTTGAGAAAGGAATACGCTCCCTTTAAGGCAATGCTGGAAAAGAAGGGCACGCGTAAGTATAAGCCCTCTTCAAGTGCGGAAACCGAAGAAGTATTATCCGCAATCAATAGCGGAAAATTCGTCCTTTCCAAGGCGAAAAAAGCGGTGGTAAAGGCGCACGCGCCCGCACCGTTTACGACAAGCTCCCTTCAACAGGACGCGTCGACCAAGCTCGGGTTTACCGCGCCTGAAACCATGACCCTTGCACAGCACTTGTACGAAGGTATTGAAACGGAAAACGGCGACCATATTGCCTTTATCACCTATATGAGAACGGACTCCGTCCGCGTATCTAAAGAGGCGCAAGCAAAAGCGCTTGCGCGTATCCGTGCGGTATACGGCGAGGAGTATGCGCCCGAAAAGCCCAACTATTACGCCTCTAAAAAGGGTGCGCAGGACGCGCACGAGGCGATCCGTCCTATCGATTTGGAAATGACCCCCGATAAGGCGAAAAAATTGCTTGATAAAAAGCATTATTCCCTGTACCGTTTGGTTTACGAACGCTTTATGGCGTCGCAAATGGCGGAGGCGAGATATAACAGCATGCAAATGGAAATCGATAACAGCGGGTATATCTTCAAGGCAAGCGGAAAGGTGCTCCTGTTCGCGGGCTTTACGGCGGTATATCAAGAGGTTTCCGTGAAAAAGGACGACGAGGACGAAATCAGCTCGGCAAAGCTTTTGCCCGATTTGAAAGAGGGGGATATCCTCAGCCTCGTTTCCATGAACAAGGAACAAAAATTCACCAAGCCCCCCCTTCGCTACACGGACGCGTCCTTGGTTAAGACGATGGAAGAAAAAGGCATCGGCAGACCCTCTACGTACGCTACCATCATTTCCAAGCTCATGCAAAAGTACGTCAAAAAAGACGGCAAATATATGATTCCCACCCCCATTTCCTACGACGTAGTGGATATGCTGACTTCTTGCTTTACCGACGTTATGGACGTTGGGTTTACGGCGGGTATGGAAACCAAGCTGGACGATATTGAAGAGGGCGGTATCGAATGGCAAAAGGTTATCGGGGATTTCTACCCCGGCTTTGAAAAGAATTTACGCACCGCGTCTGCGTACGGCGACACGCTCACGCAAGAGGTTTGCGGAAAATGCGGACATTTCATGCTCCGCAGAATGGGTAAATTCGGCAAGTATCTCGCCTGCTCCAACTACCCCGAATGTCAAAACATCGTCAGCGAAGCTAAGGAAGAAATTTCCGCAATCCGTTGCCCGAAATGTGGGGAAAACATGGTGGTGAAAAGCGGTAAATTCGGTAGGTTCTTGGCATGTCCTAGCTACCCCGACTGTAAATCCACTATGTCCATGCCGACGGATGAAGAACCCAAGCTTGCGGGTAAGTGCCCCGAATGCGGCAACGCTATGTCGGTTAGAAAATCCAAGAAAGGCAAGGTATATTACAGCTGCTTGGGCTATCCCGAATGTAAGTTTATGAGCTGGGATATTCCCACGGGCGAGAAATGTCCTGAATGCGGTGCGGCGTTAATTCAAACGGCGCGCGGCAACGTCAAGTGCAGCGGTAAGGACTGCTCTTATAAAATCAAGACGGAAAAGAAAGCCAAAGCGCAAGTAGAAATGGCGGACGGGTTTGACGCTCCTCCCTTGGAAGAGCCTGTCTTCTACGATTACGACGACCCGTATTTCAACGAATAACATGAAAGAAGTTTTAATCGTCGGCGGGGGCTTGGCGGGCAGCGAGGCGGCGTATTATTTAGCCAGCCGCGGTATCAAAACCACCCTCGTGGAGATGAAACCCAAAAAATTCACGCCCGCGCACGAGAGCGCAAACTACGGCGAGCTCGTTTGCTCCAACTCCTTAAAGAGCAACGATATCTATTCCAACGCCTGCGGGCTTTTGAAAGAGGAAATGCGCCTGCTCGGGTCTATGATTATCGAGGCGGCGGATAACACAAAAGTTCCTGCAGGGGCGGCGCTTGCCGTCGATAGAGAGAAATTCTCGGCGTATATCAC